>DASRFG010000030.1 GCA_035651655.1 Terriglobales bacterium | reverse complement strand
CCTCAGGGGCTAAAGCCCACTTCTTTCGTGCGCCTTATCGTGGGCCTGAAGGCCCACGCTTCCACGGTGTTCCAGGCTCTTCGAATTGTTTGCGACAAGGCTAGATCGCCACTTATTGGAGACTCTTCACATGTTCGCGTTAACCTTCTTGTAGGCACACGTCCGAAGTAGCTTCCCCCGCAGCGCCGAGTTAGAAACTTTTGCTTCAGAGGCGCTCAGACCCAGGATCATGATGCACTGCTTTGAGAAGCAGCCGATCTTACTCCGCGCTGGGAGTTGTTGCACGCGAGAATCAGTGCCATAGATTCCCAGATAACGGGCGCGACTCCACAATCATTTTTTGAGACCTCCGAGGCGGCAGCCTGGGCGGTGCGGGGCCGACCGGTACCCACGCCAGAACTTCGGTGCAACAGCCGGCCGGCATCAGAACAGTAAGCGTGCTTGCCCTATCGTTTCTTCCAAGCCAGCCCACTTCGGTCTAAGCTGTTCTTTCCCCTACATCTTGCAAACTGAAGGAGTAACAATGTTGAACCGAGCGCTGAAGACTGTAGCGGCCGTGCTTGCACTAGGGGTACTGGCGGCAGCCGGCACCATTCCAGTCGGCACCAGAGTGACCGTGCGGATTGACTCGCAAATCAATTCCAAGACCGCCAGAACGGGACAAAAATTTCATGCCAATCTGGCCAGAGACTTGGTGGTCAATGGCAAGACCATCGCACGTTCCGGCGCGCCAGCGATCGGCAGGGTGACCCACGTGAAATCCAGCGGACGCCTGCACGCTCCCGGAGAGCTCAGCCTTCGCCTGACAGCGGTGGAAGTGAACGGCAAGATGGTGCCCATCTCCACTGGTGCGTTCCGCGCGAAAGGCAAGAGCCACACCAAGAGTAATGCGGTTAAAATCGGCGGCGGCGCAGCCACGGGTGCGGTTCTAGGCGGCGTATTCGGAGGCGGCAAAGGGGCCCTGATTGGCGCGGCAGCGGGTGGAGCAGCCGGTACTGGTCTGGCCGCAGCCACGGGCAAGGAAGAGGCGGTCATACACGCGGAGACCGCGATGACGTTCACGCTGCGCGAGACGGCGCATACGAAATAGGCAAACTACGTCTGGCTTGCTGGCCGACGGTCGCGCTGAAAAAGCAACACGATCAGCGCCAACAGTGTGATCAGGCTGATCGTAACCAGTGAGGCCACACAGTACTGGCACCAAACTCCGAGCACGGTCTTTTCAATATTGGCGAGATATAAGGAAAAGGCCAAGCCAATGACCGCGGCAGCGGTCATGATGCGCACGCGATTGAGCATCGCCAGCGCTCCCAGAAGCACGTAACCGATAATGCCGATGAGGGCCACGGGAATACCGTGGAAGACCGCGAACTTGCTATGGTTCACGATGCCACAGTCCCAGACATCGTTGATGCTGCAAGGGGCCGACTCGGTGCTGTAATGGATTTGCAAGGCGCGATAGGAAACGTAAACCCCCACCAGGGCCAGCGCCGCAATCAGTCGTCGCAAAAGAGGCATGAGCTCATTGTGGCATAACCAAACAAATTAGCCGCAACACATATCCTACGTAGTGGTCCCGACACGCTCGCCGTTAGCTGGAGCACTGGCAATTTCCGGCTCCTCGGGCATGACGATCCAGGCGACCAGATAGGCAAGGAAGCCCACCCCGGTCATGATGGCTACAATCAGCCAGACCAGGCGGACAACGGTCACATCAATGTCAAAGAACTCAGCGAATCCCAGGCAGACGCCGGCGACTTTACGTCCAATGCGTGGCCGCACCAGGCGTTTGCGTGCTAGAACGGCGCCCACACGTCTGCCGCAGTAGGCACAAAGGTTGGCGTCATCCTGAATCACCTTGCCACAGTAGTTGCAATACATATCCACCTCGCTACAGTTCTATACGAGACTGAGGGCCTGAGGGTTCCGTGCTACCCGTGAACTGCTGACTACTCCCGATAGGCTTCCCGGATGTGCTTGCGGGCGGCGTCCGCGGGCGGGCTGGCGGAGTTTTCGGCGACCACGGCTTGATATTTCTTCACCGCAAGCTCGCGTTTTTGCAGCAGGTCATACATTTCGCCGGCCGCCAGGTTCGCCTTTTGTTGAATTTCCGGGTCCGGCTGGGGGACTTGATCCACAAGATTGTAAGCATCGGCAGCGCCTTGATAGTCTTTGCGCTTGCGCAGTACCTCACCCAGGTTGAGCGCCGCGAGCTCGTAATGCCCATTGGGGAAGCGCCCAGCCTTTCCTTGCTGATAAAGATTGCGATATTGGTCCGCGGCCGCCTGGTCATTTCCAGCAAGACGCAACAGATCTGGTTCTTCGATCGCAAATACAAAGTTACGCGGATAACTCTGGGAGAGCGAGCGCACCAGCTTGAGGGCTTCGTCAAAGCGTTTCTCACGGCGTAAGAAAAGCGCGAGGGCTACTTTGGCATCCACGCTGGCGTCTCCGCCATGATTGGCGACCTCGTAGAGATAGTCGATACCGCGACTTTTGCTTCCGCCCAGACCCACCATGGATGCGGCCACTTTGACTGCCAATGGCAAGCTGCCAATGACGTAATTGTGAATGCCGACCACCATCTTCGCATCCGTGTATTGGGGATCCAGCTCGAGGACGCGCTCATTATCGCGGCGTGCGCCGACCGCACTGCGCAGCGCCGCAAACCAGGAGCGTTCCACCAGCGCGGTGTAGGTAGAGCGCAAACCTCGAGTAGCTCCCCGGGCATAAAGCGCAGAAGTGTCATTGGGATTTGCAGCCAGCCGCTTCTCGCTGAGCGCAAAGGCGGTGCGAACCAGTTCGTTTATGCGCGCCTGCACCTTGGGATCGGGTGGGCGATGCGGCTGATTAATAAAGGTGTCATTCGCATAGGCAGAGGGATCAATCAGTCCCATGCGATTCATTTCGCGGAACAGCACCGCGGTCAGCAGATGATAGGCGGCGAAGGGATCATCGGGTTGCGCCTTGAATGCGAGTTCAAAGTCCTTCACCGCGGCGTCATAATCCATGTTGTAGAAATGATCGTAGCCACTTCGGGTGTAAGGGTCGCTGCGGTGAACTGTGGGTGAAGCTGGCTGCGAACCGGCAGGGCTTGCGCTTCTGGTCGGCGGAGATTGCGGCGGCCGCTGGCCAACCGCAAAGAGCGACAAGGCAGCCACCAGGCATAGCAATGCCGAGCACTCTAGAAATGCAGGTTTTTGCCGACGGTCGGTCACAGGGGGAAGCTTAAGTTTACCCGATAAGGAGACGCCGGGGTGCACCTCATCCGGCAACCACCCGGCTAAACTTTCAGCATTAGAGTAAAACTTGCTGGAGTAGTTTCCAACAGGGCTGGCTCCGCAGCGTAAGCCAATCAGGTGCAAGGAGTTAGAGTGATGGTCTTTTGGTCATTGGCTTGCGAAGAAATACGCAGGGAGTTTTCTCTATGTCAGGTGCAGCACATAATCCGGGCCAGGAATTCTGGCAACCGCCGGTGAGCCAGGCAGTGCAAACGCCGGAGCCAACGGGCCGCATGGTGGAAGTTTGTGACCGATGCGCAGCCGAATTCGTGATGGGATCCCGCTATTGCCACGTATGCGGCTGGGCACGTAGCTCCCGTCTTGCCACCACCACGCGCGGCGTGGGCCGGCACTTCCGAATTGCGAGGCAGGCAATCTCTACCGAAATGCGGAACATTAGAGAAGTGTTGGGACTGGGTACTACTTCGCTTGTGGCCCTGACCGTCGGAATGCTTTGTCTGCTGGGCGCGATTTTTACCGGCGTGGTCTTCACCGCCACCACAGTGTTGGATTGGCAGGCAGTACAGCTATGGCGCATCGAATGGCTATTGGGCGCCAGCACGGCTTTCCTGGCCGGAATTTTATTGAAAAAGCGGCCGTCTTAACACCTGCGACAATTTCATCAAAAAAGCGGCGCTTTGAGCGCCGCTTTTCTTTTACTCACAAAAGCTTATTGTCTGGATTCGGCCGGCTGCGGAACGAAGCTGATCTCCGTGGCGGTATAGCCTGAGCCGCTAAAGATTGTCTGGAT
Organism: Terriglobales bacterium; assembly: GCA_035651655.1. Lineage (NCBI taxonomy): Bacteria > Pseudomonadati > Acidobacteriota > Terriglobia > Terriglobales > Terriglobales bacterium. The sequence goes on along the minus strand of DASRFG010000030.1, from coordinate 67,364 downwards.
GAGTGCATTAGCGCCAAGGCGAAGTTGGTCGCGATTGGAAATACGGTTAGGGTTAAAACTGATGTCGTACGTTCTCTGGTCGCTCTGGTTCACCAGGGCGATGGTGTTTGACCGCATGTCAATAAAGCTGATCTTGCCATAGAACGTGAATTGCGAACCGGGAGTGGCCACTAGCAAGATCTCATTCGCTACTCCCCTTCCCCGGCCTGAAGAAAATTTCACATTCACCAGCGAACCAGGGCGAAGCTGCGAACTGGAGATTGTGCCCTTATCGCCGCGGACCACGGTGGAGGAAGTAACCCGGAAGCGGACCGGTTGCGATGACAATTCATCCTGCAACGTCATATCACCATTTCCAGGATCAAAACTGACGACCTGCCCACGGGCATCCGCCGGAACGGCACTGGTCACCACGCGGATGTTGCGCGCAAAAACTTTGGATCCGTCGAGCATAGTGTCCACGTAAACCCGATCGCCTTTGTGAATCCCCAACTGAGTGCTCGGAACACCATCCCGGAAAATGTGCGTCCGCTCATCGAACCCGACGTCCATTTTGCTTCCGCCAAAAGGCTGCACCGTAACCCGGTTCCTGACCTGGTCTACACGAGCCACCGTACCGCCCAGAAGCGTGACCTTGCCTTTGGGCAAGGGCGGAACATCGAGCAACGGATCATGATCGTCTTCGGCTGCCGGATTCTTATCCGCATCGGCTGGCTGGGCGCTTGATTGCTGGGCGGCAGGTTGCGAGGTGGGCTGCTTGGAAGATTGCTGGGCGGCAGATTGGGCCCCCGGCGATGGGGGATTCGACGAATTCACTGCGCTTTGGCACATCGCGACCGAAGACATTGCGAACAGCAGCAGCATTCGAACCGCAGACATCATCACAGTACCTCAAGTGAATTGGCAGTTTGGGGTGGGCACTCAGGCCAGCACCAGAAATCGAGCAAAGCACCCGGAATGGTTGGATGCCGAAAGATGCGTCACCGGAGGTAGCCCAAGTTGCACATTCTTTGCAGCGCGCTCCACAGGAATCTCCCCTAGGTGTGGCAACGCCAGGTGGCTCATCAACAATCAGATACAAAGGTGAGCGGCTGCCCGTCCGCCGCTATTCGTGTACCCCTCAGCGGAGGCTTAATGTCCCGGAAACCTTTCTGCCCCCTACTCCTGGCGATAGTGGCTGGATTGCTTGTGGCCATGGCGCCAGCGCAGGGGCAGGGCGGCGTCAGGATCACTCTGCCCAAACGTAGCAAACCGACGCCGGTGCAAAGCTTGAACCGGGAGGGGGTAAAGGCCGTCCAAAAGCACAACTACGAAAAGGCCAAGAAGCTTTTTTATAAGGCCTATCTGCTGGATCCTAACGATCCCTTCACCCTGAATAATCTAGGTTACATCTCTGAATTGGAAGGCAAGGTTGATCGTGCCGAGCGGTTCTATGCGCTGGCTGAAGACCAGAGTTCCGATGCAATCGTAGATCAGGCCAACGAAGCTTCCGCGGAGGGAAAACCGGTCACCAAGGTCGCAGGCAGTGCCGACGATCTCGCCATGCAGGTGAATCGCGACAATGTTCAGGCCATAAGTTTACTGCTCAAAGACCGGGCGCCCGAAGCCGATATCCTGCTGCAGAAGGCGCTGGTACTCGACCCCAAGAACCCGTTCACCCTTAACAATATGGGATTCACCAAGGAGAAGGAGGGTGAGTTCCAGGCGGCGCTGGGCTTCTATATGCAGTCGGCACAGCAGCATTCGCCGGATCCAGTAGTGGTAACCGTGGACAAGAACTGGCGCGGCAAGCCGATCAGCGAAATTGCCGAAAACAATGCCAAGAAGCTGCGCAAACAGCTGAGCCAGAAAGAGACCCCTGCGACCCGGGTAGCACGACTGAATCTGCAGGGCGTGTCGGCGATTAACCGCAACGAACCTGATAAGGCGAGAGATGTTTTCCAGCAGGCATATAAGCTCAATCCCAATGATGCCTTCACCCTGAACAATATGGGGTATCTGGCGGAGATGGAAGGCGACCGGGAGACGGCTGACTTTTACTACGACAAGGCGCGCGAAGCGCAAAGTGCAAAGCAAAAAGTGACGGTAGCCACGCGCAAGGACATGGAAGGGAGGAGATTGAGCGAGGTAGCCGACACCAGCGATACCGCGGTTCAGCAGCAAATTGAAGCCAAATTGGCGGAGCGGCGGCGCGAAGGCGGTCCGGTCCGGCTCATGCGGCGCGACCGAACCCCGGTGATCGAACCCGACAAGCCTGTAACCCCGGCGCCGACCTCGGAAAATCGGACACCAGCTAGCGAAGCACCGACTTCCGGGACTGGGCCGGAAGCAGTTCCTGGCAATAGTCAACCCCAGGGCGGCCTACTGATGCCTCTCCCGGAGAATGAACAACCGGGAAATCCCGACAATGCGGCTCCGGCACAACCTTCGTCAGGCCAACCCGGTGCCCAGCCCACGCCTGCGCAGCCTGCTCCATCGCAACCTGCCCCGTCTCAGCCGGCGCCGGCGCAACCTAATCCGCCGGCGGGCAACAACTCACAGCCAGACAACGGTGGCCTGATAATGCCGCTGCCTGACGATCAGCAGCCCGCCAATGCGGACAAGGCCAAGCCCGCACAGCCGCAGAATGCGCCGCAAGCGGCGCCGCAGCAGCCGGCTCCTGAAGGCGGGATCATGGAGCCTTTGCCTGATAACCAGCAGCCGCCAAATGCCGGCCCCACGCCAGACAACAATTCCAAACCGCCGCAGAAATGATTTAAGAGCGCGAGATTGTATTGCGTTGTTGTCTTGGATCTGATGACCTGTTCTCCAGGTCGCAACTTCAGTGCACCGTCTCCGAATCTTCTATCGCAGCCTGGCGGCGTGGTTGTTCGTGCATGCGATAGAGATGGTCAACCGGTCCAACCCCTCGCCCCAGCCCACTGGCGTGGGCAATGGCCGCGGCAACGTAGGCTTTTGCCAGTAGAACAGCCTCCGGTATGGTGCGTCCCAGAGCGAGATGGCACGCCAGAGCGCTGGCAAACGCGCAGCCCGTACCATGAGTTGAGGTGGAACGCTGGCGCTCGCCTTTGAAAGTCTGTTGCTGGAAGTCCCCGTCAGGCGTGGCGTAACTCAGCAGGTCAATAGGCTTTTCAAGGTGGCCGCCGGTAACCACGACGTTGGGAGCGCCCAGCTCGTGCAGTCGCTCAGCGGCAGCTTTCATCTGCTCGACATCAGTTACCGGCATTTCGGCCAGGACCGCGGCTTCATCAAGGTTGGGCGTGATCACGGTTGCCAGTGGCAGGAGCCGCTCCGACATCAACTGTGCGCCTACTTTATCCAGCAACCGGGCGCCCGAACTCGACTTCAGTATGGGGTCGAGAACCACGCTTGGCGGCCGGTATTTTTCCAGAAACTCGGCCGTCGCTATTACCACTTCCGCCGAGCCCAACATTCCAATCTTGACCGCGGCAATCTCGAAGTCGGCAGCCAACTCGTTCAGAGTACTGGTCACCAGGCCTGCAGGCAGGGGCTCCACCCTGCGAACTCCAGCGGTGGACTGCACGGTGAGCGCAGTTATACAGGAGACTCCATAGCAGCCGTGGGCGGCTATGGTCTTGATGTCTGCCGTGATGCCCGCTCCCGCAGAAGGATCAAAGCCAGCGATGCTGAGCACGACGGGCGGCGCTTGGCCCATACTCAAAATCTAACGGAACCGAGCGTACAGCAAAAGGGCTTTCTGGCCGATTTCTGAACAGACGTAACACCAAGGTTCCTGCTCAAGCTTTCGTTTCACCATGGGCGCATTAGCTGAATGACCCCGCACGCGGGAAGATTCCGAGCTGCCCACTGCATGGTGCATATAAGGTACACACCCTAGATTTACCAGTCTGCCACGACAACACTTCCCCTAGTGCAGTCATCTCAAATCCGCCGCTTGGAAAGCGGGTGCTACTAGTCACTAAGCCCCACGAACTAAAGTAATGGTTTAAGTAACTAGTTTTGGCTTCAACAGGTTACCCCAAAGTGAGTACCACTGACCCTTTGACACTGACCCCCGCGCCTTCTACCATTGGCGGACATTTGAGGAATACCCAGCACTGGTAGGGGAGGCGACTTTAGAGATGCGAGGTGACTGAATGCGACGAAGCATTATCCCGATCCTGGTGGCTTTGTTTTACGTCACCAGCCTTGGGGCGGCGCCAGGGCCAAACAGCTCCGAGTCAGTAAGCACCACTACTACAGGTCCCAAAAATAACGCTAGCCACGGCGTACGTCCCGAAAAAGTGAAGGCCCCGAAACCTTACCAGGTGGGTGTTGCCTCCTGGTACGGAAGCTATTTCGAGGGTAAACCGACTGCCAGCGGCGAACCGTACGATATGCATCAATTCACCGCTGCCCACCTTAAGCTGCCTCTGGGCACTTGGGTGCGGGTCACCAACCTGCGGAACGGAAACTGGGCAATCTTGCGGGTAAACGACCGCGGACCCTACGTGGCCGGCCGTATCATTGATGTCTCCTACGGCGCCGCCCGCATGCTCGACTTTAAGAGCCGCGGTCTGACGCAGGTGCGGGTGGACATCGTCCAGCCGGAAGTGGCCACTTCCCAAACTGTAGCGAACTTGGACTAGTTCCCTATAAACTGAGCGCGTGACCGAAGCGCGCGACCGACTCATCATCGCTCTCGACGTTTCCACGGCTGCTGCGGCACGAAAGATTGTCGCAGCGGTCGGGGAGTCGGCTTCAACCTTTAAGGTCGGCAAACAACTGTTTACGGCAGAAGGCCCGCAGATCGTCCGCGAGCTTATTGGCTCTGGCCGCAAAGTCTTCCTCGACCTGAAATTCCATGACATTCCCAATACCGTGTCCGGGGCGGTGGCAGAAGCGACCAGGCTGAAGGTCAGCATGCTGACCGTCCACGCCAGCGGCGGCGGCAAGATGCTGCAGGCGGCCGCCGAGGCAGCGGGGCCGACGGGTCCGCTGGTGTTAGCAGTGACGGTTCTCACCAGCCTGAGCGATCAGGACCTGGACGAGGTCGGTATCAGCGGACGGGTGGTGGACCAGGTCCTGCGACTGGCTAACCTGGCCCGGGTTTCCGGGTGCGGCGGAATCGTGGCCTCGCCATTGGAAGCGCGCGAGGTGCGACGCGAATTGGGCACGGGCTTCGCCATCGTGACTCCGGGTGTACGTCCGGCCGGCGGCGACCCAGGCGACCAGGCCCGCGTGACCACCCCGGCCGAGGCTATTGCGGCCGGAGCTACCCACCTGGTGGTCGGCCGGCCAGTGACCGCAGCGAAAGATCCCGGCCTGGCAGCCCGAAAGATAGTGGAAGAGATGGTTTCGGCAGGCGTGCCCATCAGCGCATAACCCCGGCCCCTTTCTTACTCGCGGTTGAGGAAAGAGCCTATACATTTCTCTGAGGCACGCACTGCCGCGCAACGATGGTCCAGCGCCTCGTAGTCGGCGCGATGCTCTGCCAGCAACTTCTCGAACTCCGGGAGCGATGCAAAGTAGTCCACGGTGACGTAGCGTCCTTTGGTCTCCCTATCGCAATGCAGCTCGGTGCGAATGAAGGCTTCGCTGCGCCGGAATAGCTGGGCCCAATCTCCTTCCGGACCGTAAATCTTTTCAAATTCCCTTTCGCGACCGGGCTTGGCGTGGAACTCGAAAATCCGAACGAAAACTCCTTCACCGCTCTTTTCGGACCTGGTCATGAATGAATCCTTGCGGACGGCGTCGCTTTTCTTAGATGTCATCCCGAGCACAGGGAGGATCCCTATGCACTCCTATCCGCCCACGCGCCGTAGGCATTCCTCGCTTCACTCGGGACGAGAATCGGTAGTGGGCTGTTTTGAATTTAACTCACCTGTCAATGGCAAGCCTCCTGTGGCATGATGTCCTCATTCACGTCGTCATTTTCCTCGCGTTCGCGTTTTAAGGCATTGATGGTAGCGGCGTCGTACCAAACTCTGCGTATTACTCCCGCCATGGAAGCGGGCTTCGCGGATCATGTTTGGAGTTTGGAAGAATTGGTGGGATTATTGGAGCATAAGGTGCAGGGAGCGGCAGCATGAAAAAAGGCATCCTAGCCATGCAAATCGCGTTTGGATTCCTTCTCTGCCTTACTATTCTTTGGGCGTGGCTGTACTCTCCCGTTCCACTTTGGGAAGTAACTTATCCTGACGGCTCTCAACCAATCGGTTGGCATTCTGGGGTCGCTGCACTCAGCGTCCTTTTAATGTGCCAATACCTGTCACGCCTGATTTTTAAGCGATTCACAAGCTAGAATTTCAAAACAGCCCACCACCCGACAATCTTACATTGGCTGAAAACCAGGGCGGTTGCGGTAAACTTTGCGGCTACTCAATCCCAGACTGTTGGTTGTTGAGCACCGAGGAGAAGACCTTGAGCAATCGGCGTGGCGCATTCGTTTTTCTTCTATCCACTCTTTTTTTAACGGCAAACGCTTTGGCAACTGCGGCTAGTTCGCCGGATGAGCGCCAGCCTACCGACCCTAAGGCCATCACTTCTGCCAGCAATCCTGGGGCAGGAGCAGTTCCTATAGACGACCTGTATTACACGCGCACAGTTTTTAGCCCATCGTGGTCACCTGACGGCCGCGAGGTGGTATTGACCACCAATCTGACTGGGCGGCTGAATCTGTGGAAAGTTTCCGCGGCCGGCGGTTGGCCCATTCAGCTCTCGCAATCTGACGACCGTCAATCGAGCGCGGTATGGTCGCCAGACGGGAAGTGGATCGTCTATGAGCAGGACTTCGGCGGCGGCGCAGTCTTCGATCTCTTTGCGATTCCTAGTGGGGGTGGAGGGGCGGTAAACCTGACGCACACTCCAGCTATCTCTGAAACCAGCCCGTTGTGGTCGCCGGACGGCAGCAGGCTTTCACTCGATTACAAACTGCGGACCGAGTCGCAGGTGGATATTGCGCTGTTGGATTGGAAAACGCGGCAGGTCCATAAGCTGACGAACGAGAAGACCAAAGACCACGTCTGGTCCGCTGTGGCCTGGTCGGGCGACGGTAAGACGATTTATGCCAACCGGGCAAATGTGGGCCACACCGATTCGGACGTCTATCGGGTGGATGTCGCCACAGGCACGACTGAGAACCTTACGCCACATCAGGGACAGATCATTTACCAAGCGTCGTCGCTGGCGCCCGATGGACGCGCCTTGTTGATTTCATCGAACGAAAAAGCTGGATATTCCAATGTCGCCTTGCTCGATGTCCAGAGCAAAAAACTCTCGTGGGTGACCGACCTGAAGTGGGATGCGGAGCCTGGTGATTTTGCTCCTGATGGCAGAAGTTTCACCTACGGCGTCAATGAAGACGGGCGCATTCATAGCTACATAGTTGATCGCCAATCCGGGCGCGCCGAGAAATTGAATTTTCCGGTTGGAATCACCGAAGCATCCGGCAAGCCGAAAGCATTCTCGCCGGATGGCACACGGCTGCTGGTGCTGCACCAGGGGTCAACTCAGCCATCGGATTTATGGGTATATCAGATGGCTACCCGGCGCGCGACGCAGCTTACGCATTCAGCCATCGCTAGCTTGAACCCGGCGCAGCTCCCGGCGTCGCAATTGGTTCACTACAAAACATTCGATGGCAAGGTGATTAGTGCGTTCCTGTGGATGCCATTCAACTTGCAACGGGACGGAAGCAATCCCGGAATCGTCCTTCCGCACGGTGGTCCGACCGGCCAGACCACTGATTATTTCGACAAGACGGCCGCGGCCCTGGCCTCTCGCGGTTACGTTTGCATCGCCCCGAACGTGCGCGGCTCCACTGGATACGGGATGGCGTTTCAGAAGGCGAACTATCAAGACCTGGGCGGCGGCGATCTTCAGGACGAGGTTTATGCGGCACAATTTCTGGCTGAAACTGGCTATGTTGACGCCAAGAAGATCGGGATTACCGGCGGTTCCTATGGCGGCTATATGGCAATGATCGCGATCGGCAAAACGCCGGAGGTCTGGGCCGCCGCCGTGGAGCTGTACGGCATCACGGATTGGCTGACAGAGCAGGCGAATGAAGATCCCATCCTGCAACAGTACGATCAGTCCATTCTCGGCGATCCGGTGAAGGACCGAGCGGTTTATGAGAACGCCTCGCCGACAAAATACTTTCAAAACGCGAAAGCGCCGTTGCTGGTGTTGCAAGGCGAGAATGACATTACCGATCCCAAGGAAGAAGCCGAGCAGGTGGTGGCGATCCTGAAGAAGCAGGGCACGGTGGTGGACGCGCACTACTATCCTGATGAGGGGCACGGCTTCGAAAAACGAGAAAATCAGATTGATGCCATGAAGAGAACAGTGGAGTGGTTTGATCGGTATTTGAAAGGAAAGAAGTGAGCCGATGAAGGCCGGGCGAGCTGCGCTCGCCTGCACCGGCGAGGGCGCCTGTGCCCACGCGAGTTGGTTAGACTCCAACCTGCACCGGCGAGGGCGCCTGTGCCTACGCGAGTTCGTTAGACTCCACCTGCACAGGCGAGGGCGCCTGTGCCTACGCGAGTTGGTTAGACTCCAACCTGCACCGGCAAGGGCGCCTGTGCCTACGCGAGTTGGTTAGACTCCACCTGTACAGGCGAGGGCGCCTGTGCCTACGCGAGTTCGTTAGACTCCAACCTATACAGGCGAGGGCGCCTGTGCCTAGGTGGGTGACTGAGCTTTTTCCGGCACGGGCCGCCGCCATAAGCTGAGCGCGCGGAACCAGACTGCAGCCGGAATAATCATGACGCATCCGGCAAGCGCGGCTACGGTGCGCACTGAAACTCCGCGGTCAATCAGCAATCCCCCGATCCAGGCACTCATGGCCATGGTCAGCATGGCAAAGCCCAGGTCGGCGGAGAACACACGCCCGCGAAACCGGTCTTCTGTGTTGAGCTGTAGGAGCGTGTTTGAGGAAACCCAAATATTGGACGCAGCCATATGGGCGAAAACAATAGCTGTACAGGCAAGCGCCAGGTTCGGCGCGCCACCCAGCAGCACATAGCCGACTCCGCCTCCGACCAGTCCGAACAAAATAAGCGCGCGCAAACGCGACTGATTCTGCGCTGCCCAGCTTGCCGAGAGTAACGGCCCAACCAACGAGCCGAAGCCGCGTGCCGCCATTAACAGACTCATGCTGAACATGCCGCCGCGGCTGGCCGACATGCCATCGCCGGTGAGGGGAAATACTTTCTCTCCCATCACCGGGAAAAGAACCCAGTTCACGCCCATGATTCCGATTCCGCATTTCACGAACATGGTGGCCAGCAGCCGGGCATCACTGCGAATGTAACGAATGCCATCGGCTATAGGAGAGTAGTCCACCAGATCGCGGAGCCGCAGCGGACCGTGCAACTCGGTATGCGCCTCGCGGAAGTTCATTCTTCTGAGCAGCGCCGCCGACAGCAGGAAGGAAGCCGAATTGATAATGAACACCGCGTCCCGGCCCAGGAACGCGGCCACCAGTCCGCCTAGCAGGGCGCCAATGGCAAAATTTGCCGACCACGTCGTAGATCCCAGGGTATTGGCGGTGATCAGATCTTCTTCTGCGGTGATATTCGGCAAAACTGCGGTGCGCGCGGGCTCGAAAAACGCCCACATGATGGTTTCAAGAAATAACAACGGATAAATCAGCCACACCATCGAACGCGAGCGCACCAGCAGCATGGAAGCGACGATGACGGCACGCAATAGGTCGGCGGCGATCATCACTTTCTTGCGGCTGATGCGGTCGTTGATCACACCCGCCATCGGCCCCACGAAAGTTTGGGGGAGCACCTGGAGGACGAGCGCTCCCGCCACCGAAGAAGCTTTGCCGGTCAGCTCCAGCAAAAGGCTGTAAATAGCAACGGCATAGAACCAGTCACCGATCTCGCTGATGATTTGGGCAAACCACAGCCGGCGGAAATTCTTGTTTCCGCGCACCAGCCGCCAATAACTCGCGAGGGCAACCGAAAATGCCATGTTTCTGGTGGACCCGTGGATGGATTCTAGGTGAGAAGGCGGCTATTCGATAGAACACGTCGCCGAAGCCAGTCTTTTTAACTCCAACCGGCGAACCAATTAAAGCTTTTCGTAGAACTCACATCCCGAGCAGGATATGAAGACACCGCCTGGGATACCGCGTTCACGGTCCTTCACCCGCTTCACGATGCGGGTGGGTTTCCCGCACTTGGGGCAGTCGGTGCTTTTGGTGGTGTCCATGACCTTCTTGCGGTCGGCCGTCTTTGCAATCTTTGCCATCAATTCACTCCTGGGACGCAGTCCCCGCGCCTGGCGCGCATTAGTCGCAATTGTTGGGAATTCGACGCGGAAGCGTAAATAGTATTGCGCAATTGATTTTACCTGAAATGCCGCCACCGGTGAGTGCCGTGACCCGGCGGCTTGAATTTGGGCTTTCCTTCAATTGTCGCACTATTGCTTAGCGGAAATCCTTGACAGGCGTTTTCAACGGTTGTCTAATCGCTCGCATCTCGGGAAATCGACCTAGGCGCAAGGGACAAGCCAAGCCAAGTTTTGGGGGACGATCCTGGGACTCTTTAACCTAATCGCACGCCCCCACTTCCCTGACCTCCTGGTCGGACGGGAAGTTCTGACTCACTCAGGGGACGTGCCATGGCTGAATTTTCCAGCATCACGATCGGAATCGCAGGCGCCGCCGGCGATGGCCTCGACAAAACTGGCGACACCCTTGCCAAGACCGCCGCGCGCCTGGGCCTTTACGCGTACGCCTACAACAGCTATCAGTCGGTGATCCGCGGCGGCCACATCTGGCTGCGCGTCCGGCTGGGGCAGGAAAGGCTCGGCTCGCACGGCGACCACCTGCACGCGCTGATTGCGCTGAACCAGGACTCCATCGAACGTCATGCGCCCGAGGTTGAGTCGGGCGGCATCGTCATCTTTAATTCCGACAAGCTACGCTGCAACATCGCATTGCGCGACAACGTTGTCTCAGCCCCCATTCCTGTCGGCCAGCTCACCAAGCCGCTCGGCCCGGTGCAGCCGATCATGCAGAACACGGTCGCGCTAGGCGCGCTGCTCTTCCTGATCGGACTGGAGTTCGACGTCACTGCCGGTGTTTTCGCCGATACGTTCGGCCACAAGGGCCAGGCCGTCATCGACCAGAACGTAAAGCTCGCGCGCGCCGGTTACGACTACGCTCGCGAGCATTTCGCGCCTCTCGGCTGCAAATGGAATTTTTCACGCAAGCGCCGCCCCTTCATTACCGGGAACGAAGCCATCAGCCTGGGCGCGTTCGCAGCCGGCTGCAAGTTTTACTCGGCTTATCCCATGACGCCGGCATCCGCCATCCTGCACTGGATGGCAAATCACGGCGAGCGCTGCGGCATCGCCGTCAAGCAGTGCGAGGACGAACTCGCAGTAGTTAACACGGCTGTCGGCGCCGGTTTCGCGGGCGTGCGCGCCATGTGCGGCACCTCCGGCGGCGGCTTCGCGCTCATGACTGAAGCTATTGGAATGGCGAGCATGATCGAGGTTCCGGTCGTCATCGTCGAGGTGCAGCGCGGCGGTCCGTCCACCGGTATTCCCACGAAGACGGAGCAGGCCGACCTCAACCAGGTTTACGGCGCATCGCAGGGGGATTTTCCCCGTGTGATTATTGCACCCACCGATACCGCTGACTGCTTCCACTCCACTGTCGAAGCCTTCAATCTCGCGGAAAAATACCAGCTTCCCGTCATTATTATTTCCGACCTGCTGGTTTCGGAACATCCGGAGACGATCGAGCCCGAGGAGTTGCCCGCCACTGTGCCGATCGATCGCGGCGAACTGGTCGCGGACTGGCCCGGCGGCAAATACAAGCGCTATGCTTTCACTTCGTCCGGCGTTTCACCTCGCGCGCTTCCCGGCACGGCAAACGCCCATTACATCGCTGCCAGCGATGAGCACGACGAAGAAGGCATTCTGATATCCGACGTTTTCACCAACGCAGCTATCCGCCGCAAGATCGCAGAAAAGCGCATGAAGAAGATGGACCTCGCGCTGCGTGACTTGCCCGCGCCTCAGCTGGAAGGCCCGAGCAATGCCGACGTTACTCTGATCGGTTGGGGCTCTTGCAAGGGCGTGATTCGCGAAGCCATCCCGCAACTCGCGGCACTCGGCGTCATCGCGAATCAGCTGCACTTCAAATATCTGCTGCCTTTCCACAGTCGCGAGGCCGCTGCCATTTTGCGTAATTGCAAGCGCACTATCTGTGTGGAGCTGAACGCCACTGGACAATTTGCCCGCCACCTGCGCGCCGAAACCGGCTACACCGTTCACGACCACATCCTTAAATATGACGGCGAGCCGTTCGAGCCGCACCACATTGTCGAGCAGGTGCAGGCCATACTTGAAGGTAGCCAGCGCTCGCTCGCGGTTACCGCAGATGAGGCCCGCGAGATCGCATATCACTACATCCGCGTGCACCTCGGGGAGGACGTGCGCCCCGGCCGCATCGAACGCGCTGCCACCAACGGTTACCGCGAGCCTACATGGCAGATTGAGATCGTTTCTCGCGATTCCGGGCAAAGGCGCGGCGACTTGCACGTCGGCATTGAAACCGGCTCCACGCATTCGTGGCGAGCCGCTTAACGCGCTTTGGATTTGCCCTGCTTTTGATTTGTCATCCCGAGCGCAGCGAGGGAACTGCTCTCGATTGTCATCCCGAGCGCAGCGAGGGAACTGCTCTCGATTGTCATCCCGAGCGCAGCGAGAGAACTGCTCTCGATTGTCATCCCGAGCGCAGCGAGAGAACTGCTCTCGATTGTCATCCCGAGCGCAGCGAGAGAACTAGGTTCTGAAGAAGGAACGAACACTGGAGGAAACATGGCCACCGTCGTCGAACTGCCCATCGAAACTTACGCAGGCCCGGTTGATCCCGACTGGTGCCCGGGCTGCGGCGACTTCGGCGTCCTCAAGGCCGTGAAGATGGCCGCCGGCGACGCCCACGTCGCCTCCAAGGATCTGGTGGTCGTCTCCGGTATCGGCTGCTCCTCCAATTTGCCCGGCTACGTGCATGCCTACGGAGTTCACTCGCTTCACGGACGCGCGCTCGCGGTGGCCACCGGCATCAAGCTGGCCAATCACGACCTCAAAGTCGTCATCACCGGTGGCGACGGCGATGGTTACGGCATCGGCATCGGCCACTTTATCCACGCGATGCGCCGCAATCTCGACCTCACGTATGTCGTGATGGACAACCAGATTTACGGCCTCACCACCGGCCAGGCATCGCCCACGACAATGAAAGACATGCGCACCAAGTCCACGCCGCGCGGCAACGTCGAGCTGCCCATCAACCCTATTGCGCTGGCGCTCATCTCCGGCGCGACTTATGTGGCGCGCGCCTTCTCCGGCGAGCCCAACCACATGGCCGAACTCATCGCCGGCGGGATCCGCCACAAAGGCTTCGCCCTGATTGACGTTTTCAGTCCCTGCGTGACCTACAACAAGTTGAACACTTATCCCTGGTTCAAGAAACGCGTTTACAAACTGGATGATGCAGGCATGAACGGAAAAGACGTGCCCGGAAACGGCCATCCCGCCCACGATCCCAGCAACGTCCAGGCGGCGCTCGAAAAATCATTTGAGTGGGGAGACCGTATCCCCATCGGCCTCTTCTACCAAGACGACCAGCCCACCTACGAAGACAGCGAGCCCGCCTTCAAACGAGGCCCCCTCGCCAAACAGCCGCTGCACGTGGACAGAACCCTCTTTCAGGAGTTAGTCGAAGAGATGATGTAGTAAGGCTATCACTGACATTCAGATCGCATCGTGCGACGGACATAACCTAAACGCTTGGGTTTGACTAAATCTTTGATCCCACAGTGGCGAGGGGGAGTGGGTATCCCACCCACGGGCATTGTGAATCCGCGCAGGCAAAAAATAGGGCGGACCATTCAGGCCCGCCCTTTTCGGAGTCGAGGACAACAACAGTTTTAGTCGGCGGCGACGCTCTGGGCACCGTTCGTGCCGTTCGCGGCGTTAATGCGCTGACGGTTGGAGGGCAATCCAGTTTCGCGAATCTTATACAGCAGCGCGCGATAGCTGATGCTCAGTGCCCGCGCCGATTGCTTGCGGTTCCAGTGGTTCGCCTGCAGGACTTTCAGTATTACCTTGCGTTCCAGCTCGCGCACTGCCTGGCGGGTGATCTTCTTGAGCGAGATCGGCCCGTCCACCGGAATGTCGGCGTTAAAGAAGTCTTTGGTCTGGCTCACCAGGTCGCTGGTGATCGCTTCTTCCGACCCCAGAATCACATAGCGCTTGATCAGGTTTTCGAGTTCGCGAATGTTGCCCGGCCAGTGATATTTCTGCAGCATGCCCATCAGCTCATTGGAGAGTGTCTTGGCGCGACAGTTATATTTGCGATTGTAGAACTCGAGGAAGTAGGCGATCAGGTCGGGAATGTCGGAGGCGCGATCGCGCAGCGGCGGCATCTGCAGATTCACTACGTTGATGCGGTAGAAAAGGTCCTGGCGGAAATTGCCGGTAGCGATTTCCTGCTCCAGTTGCCGGTTCGTGGCGCACACTACCCGCACTTCCACTTTTTTATCTTCCTGCGCGCCGATGCGGCAGAACTGGCCGTCTTGCAGCAACTGCAACAGCTTGGATTGCAGGGAGGGATCGAGCTCTGAAATTTCGTCGAGAAACAGCGTCCCGCGGTGAGCCATCTCTACCCGCCCGGGTTTCGAACCGTAGGCGCCGGTGAAGGCCCCGCGTTCGTAACCGAAAAGTTCGCTCTCCAGCAGAGTGCCGGGAATCGCCGGACAATTCACTTTCACCAGCGGGCCGGCTTTCCATGGCGAGAGGGAATGAATCATGCGGGCAATAATGTCTTTACCGGTGCCGCTCTCACCCTGGATCAGCACGGGAACATTGGCACAGGCGACCTTGTCCAGGCGCTCGCGCAAGGCCCGCATCGCGTCAGTGCGCCCAAAAACTATCTCTTGCGGAGGGATATCGCCTAAGGCCTGCACTAGCGCGCCCATCGTTGTTGAAGCCATATGTTGCACTCTCACTTGAAACGTCTAACTTACCTGCCCCTGTAATTGCACCTCGAGCGCCAAAGTGAGACACAGCCCTTAATACCCCACTAAATTGCACCTAACTCGCTGCGAATGTGTCAGTTAGAGACCATTTTCGTGCTCTAACCGCCGCCTGTGACTCACGACCACAGAACTGCATATGACAGGGAAAAGGTTTTCACACTGAGGAACTATTCTTCCGCATTTTAGGGGTGAGAAGAGGTTTGGAGAACTTCAGACCCAGCAACTGAGAGTTCACGGAGGCGCCGCGATGAACCAGCCGAGCGAACAACCGCCGAACCGTTCGAGGCAGGCCAGCTGGTTTAGTTTGGGGCGCGCACGGCACCTCCAGTGACACTCTGGAGGGCACTGGAACATGGCGTCCCACGGCCAACAGAACGCCCCCGGCGCTGACGTTTAGAGCGGTACCAAATTCCAGGAATTCGTGACCCCGCTGGTCGCGTCCTCGCACGAACATGGGGACCGCTAACGGCAGTCTTTCCCATTCCCGCCGCTCTTTTGAAGATGCTTTCCGCGCCAAGGTTATGCCCCTAGACCAAAGTCAATTGTTATTCCTCGCATCTAAAGGGCCACATCTCTACGACTTACGAACCTGTCTAATCTCAATTTGGCGCATCCCGGTTGGGAAGGTGATGGCCCTCGTAAGTTCGCAGATTCACCCACTTCTTCAAGATCGTCGGCATGGCCGTAATTCCAAGTGTTAACCAGTGCGATATGTACATGGTTGTAACCCGCGGTAATGTTCTTCTCACTTATGACTAAAGGGGTGCATTTCACGATTGACAGGTGGTAACTGTGCGGATAGCATCTCAGCACAAGGTTAGCTCGCTGAAGTGGCTAGAACGAAAGCCGACCCTCCCCTCTTGTTGCGAAGCCTAAGTGGACGGTAAGCACAGGCCCGGGAGATGAGTGTGTCTAATGCATCCAGCCGCGCCGTGGCAATGAGCCCGGTTGCCGAGAACCCCGATCTTCGCGCCAGTTCGGGGAGCCAACAGGAGCTGCTGCAAGCCTACATGCAGCTCCAGGAACGCTATCGTCGCTGCACCGATGCGTTAGCTGCCGCAGCGCACGACCTGAAAACCCCGCTTGCTATTCTCGCCGGCTACATCGAATTGCTGCAAAGCGAGAAGTTGGGAGATCTTAGCGAGCGTCAGCGCAACGTATTGAAGGACATGCAAAGCAGCAGCGTCCGCCTCGAGCACTTCATTCAGGATTTCCTGACGTTCAGTGTGCTCGAAACCGGCGAACTGAAAATGAGATTTGAGATGGCAGATATGAATGGCTGCCTCTCCGAAGTGTGCACGTTCTGGTCAACCCGTTTTCAGGAAAAGGGTGTGGCCCTTTATTTCCTGCCTAACGAAAAGCTACAGCGCTTCATGTTCGACGGTGCAAAGGTGCAACGGGTGGTTTCCAATTTGCTTGAAAACGCGGTGAAGTTTACTCCTCAAGGCGGCACCGTCTGGCTGCACGCCGAGCCGTACATGTGGGAGCGGCGGACGATCTACACCCCCGATCTGCCGCACGATCGCCGCCGGCAAAAAGCTGAGGTACTAAATTCTGTGAAAGTAAGCGTTTCAGACACCGGGCCGGGAATCGGTCCGGAATTTCATCAAGAGATTTTTGACGATTTTTTCCGACTGCCTCAAGGCGGCACTCAGTCTGATGGCATGGGGCTTGGACTTGCCATTGCCCGCCGCCTGGTGCAGGCCTTCGGAGGAAAAATCTGGGTGGAGAGCGAATTGGGTTCGGGCAGCAAATTCTCATTCCTGATGCCGCTACGTCCGATGGTTTCTGGGGGGGCGCGATGAGCACCGCCCCAAATCCGAGCATCCTTCTGGTTGATGATGAACCCGGCATGTTGCGTTACATCCGCACCTTGCTCGAGGTGGACTCATACAAGGTGGAGACCGCCAGCAACGGCGAACACGCGCTGCAGCGGGTGCAGAGCGGGCTCAGCCCTGACCTGGTGCTGCTCGACCTGCTGATGCCCGGCATTGACGGTCTCCAAACCCTGGAGCAGCTGCGCCAACTGCAGCCCAGCATGAAAGTGGTGATGCTTTCCTGCGTAAGCGACACCCGCAAGGTTGTGCAGGCGATCCGGCTGGGAGCGCAGGATTACCTCACCAAGCCTTTTCAGAAAGCGGAACTGGATGCGGTCATTAAGCAATGCTTGCGTTCAGAGTCGCAACCCTATGCCGGCGAAGTAGAGGAGCTTTGCGACGACGTGTTTTTCGTTGCCGGCAGTCCGGCGATGAAGAAAATCCGCTCCCAGGCCGCTTTGGTGGCGGGAGTGGACATCCCAGTACTTTTGCTAGGTGAGAGCGGGACCGGCAAGGAAGTGCTGGCGCGCCTGATCCATAAACTATCGCCGCGCGCGCACCGCACCTTCTTGAAGGTTAACTGCGCGGCAGTCCCCGCCGATTTGCTGGAGAGCGAATTGTTCGGGTACGAGGCGGGAGCGTTCACCGGGGCCACCCATTCCAAGCCCGGCAAATTTGAGCTGTGCAACAAGGGTACGATCTTGCTGGATGAGATTGGCGAAATGCCCCCTATGCTGCAAGCCAAGCTGTTGCACGTTTTGCAGGACCAGCAGTTCTCCCGACTGGGCAGCCGTTCGGTGGTCAAGGTAGACGTGCGCATTCTGGCCGCCACGAACATCAATATTCCGGAGGCGATTGCGAACAAGCGCCTGCGCGAAGACTTGTATTACCGGTTGAATGCATTCACGCTACAGCTTCCGCCGCTGCGCGAACGGAAGGAAGAAATTCCACTGCTGTTGAAACACTTTATGTCGCGTCTGGCCGAGCACTATGCTCGTCCTCCGCTGCCGCTCTCGGCAGCGCTTCAGCAAAAATGCCTGGATTATCCCTGGCCGGGCAATCTGCGTGAGCTAAGCAATTTCGTCAAACGCTACCTGATTCTGGGTGACGAAGCTACTGCCATTCATGAGTTGCAACCCAATTCCGACATCAACACTTCGGTGGCTTCCGCCGGCCGCGGCGCCGGAGAGCAATCGCGCGGGTTGAAGTCTCTGGCGCGTAGCGCTAAAGATGAAGCCGAGGCTGAGGCCATCACTCGTGCTTTGGAAGAGACCAATTGGAACCGTAAACAGGCTGCAGCGCTGTTGAAGATCAGCTACAAGGCCCTGCTATATAAGATCCGGCAGTATGGAATCGCCGAGCCCAACGGCAACGGACATCATCGCCTTTCAGCCGGCACCTAATAAAAGACCGACGTCGAACAGGCGCGCCCCGGACCGATTTTTTTCAGGCGTTATCGCAAGAAGTTTCACCTTCGTGACGCCGCATCCACCCGCCAAGTCTCTGATTCCACGCCAACATTGAAGTTACGTGAGCACCGGAAGTCTCGCCGTGTGGTAACCCAATTGCTTTCCCGAGGAGTAAGTTGTAGGAGCGCGCCATGAGCTCGTCTGTAGGTGCTTTACTTCCTCTGAACCTGATCCCGCTTGACCACGCATTTTTGTGCGCCAATTGCGATGTGGTGAGCGAGAGCCGGAACGGACGGTGTGTTGCGTGTCAAAGCCCGTCGTTGATCAGCCTGTCGCAGGTACTGGGGCGGATGGAGTCGGACTGCAAGTCCCATCGGCGTCCCAAGTCTGCTTTGGCCAATAAAGGGCGGCGACGGCTCGAACTCGTAGCCGAGGGGGCTTGAACCCAGGAAGTTACCGGTTAATAAGATCAGTTCCGGCAGCACCTTTGCTATTGCAAATGGTTCCGAGCTAGGCAAGTCTGTAAACAACGGGCGCGTTGAAAACCTATTCTGTCTGCAGTAGTCACGTTTATTCGCTCCCGTTTTAATCCATGGCAGTTCAACAGGAGAAAGCCGGGCAACCGGCGGAGATGCTTTTGGGACGTCCAGCAACTACGGAAACCCCTGTCGAAGAACGCCGCGCCATGCGCCGCTTCGATATGCGCCTACCCGCGACGGTTCATGTTCCCGGCAGCAACCCATCAGAACATTTGACTGAGACCCAGAACGTGAGCGCGCGTGGCGCTTTCTTTTACTTAGATCGCAAGTTGCCAGCGGGCGCTCCCATCGAGATCACACTGACTTTCCCTCCGCATGTCACGCTTACCGAGAGTGTGCGGGTTCGGTTCACCGCCCGTGTGCTTCGGGTGGAAGCGGGGCCTGGGCCGGAGCGGGTGGGAATAGCTGTAGGCATAGAGGAGTATGAATTCCTTCGCAATTATCCGGAAGAACCGCCTGATGCAGATAGCGTGGACTGGGGTGTCGGTTAATGCAGCCCTTGGACATTGCGGTGCTGATTTTCTTTTCCGCCATGGCCGCTATTTCTATCGCCTCTCATCCTCGTAAGAACTCCGTGGCCCTGGAATGGACAGGCGCCTTGGGCATGGTTGGCTTCATTGGCTGGTTGTGCTGGCTTTTTATGCGCTCTGACGGAGTGGACGCCACGTCCGTGGTGAACATGTTCCGAGACTTTTTCAGCCAGTAAAAGTCTGCTGCTGGGTCCGTCCGTTTACTTCCGTCGAAATTCCTGCATTTCATCCCGCAATCGCCGATAGCGGCGGCCCAGCAGGGCCAAATAGGAAAGGTGAATGATCCAGGTGGCGGCGTAAGCAGCAAAGAGAAATTTCATCGTGATGACTTCATTCCGGGCTCCAGGAGCGCCTCGAGAGCCTGGGTCTCTTCGAAATCCTGGCGGGTCCGTTCCAGGCGATAGCGCACCCAGCACACCAGTGTGGCAAAGGCGAAGAAGGCTGCCATGTTTAGCAATAACGTGGACAACATCTTGGGGGCGATACCCGAACCTGGCCCTCCCAACAAAACTGGCTGCGGATGCTGAGTGCGGAATAGGCGGTTCGCCAGATACACGAAGGGCACGTCAAGAAAACCGAATACGGCGAGGGCTGCCGCGAGCACCGGCGTTTGCCCGCTAGTGGAGTAACGCCGCAAGATTAAGTAGCTCACGTAGATCAGCCACAGCAACAGCGTACTGGTGAGGCGGGCATCCCAAGTCCACCAGATGCCCCACACCGGACGCGCCCACAGCGGCCCGGTCACCAAAACTACAGTGCAGAAAACGACGCCAACTTCGGCGGTGGTCACGGCCAGAGCGTCGGTGCGTGCACTACGGCGAGCCAGATAGACGATGGAAGCAACAAAATTCACGGCAAATAGCAGGAAAGCAGTCGCAGCCGAGGGGACATGATAATAGAAAATACGCTGCACGTCGCCCATAGTCTGTTCCGTGGGCGCGGCTACCAGCGCTTCATACAAGGCAACAGCCAGCAGCACCAGAGTGAAGATCGCGAATACGAAGAAGCTACGTCTCATTCCGCGTGTAACACCGTTTCAAAAAGAAGCAGGCACACAGTAGTAAACACCACATCATAGACCGCGAGCAATACCACCCAGAACTCTGGTGACCCCTCTCCCATCAGAATGGTCGTCGTCGCCTGTACCATGGCCAGCAGCGCCGGAATCGAAATGGGAAACAGAATCAGCGGCAGCATAACCTCGCGGCTGCGCGTCCGCAGTGACATGGCCGCGAAAAATGTGCCATTAACCACCAGCGCCCACGTAGCCAGCGCCGCCACGATCACCAGCTCATAAGATGGCCCCAGAGGCCGCAGGTTGAAAAAAATCATGAATAGAGGCGCCATCAAGGCTTCCAGGACACCCACAAAAACGAAGTTCCCAAGCGCCTTGGCCAAAAACAGGGAATTTGCCGAGGCGGGAGATACGCGGTAAGCATCCAGCACCTGATTGCGCAATTCGCGGGCCCAGGTCTGATTCAGCGCTACCACCGCGGCGAACAGAAAGGCCACCCAGACCAGGCCTCCCGTGATATGGCGCGATTCTTCTGCCGTGGGATCAAACGAAAAACTGAAGATCACGACCACAAGAAGCGCGAAAAACAACATCGAGTTTATGGCATCTTTGGATCGCCACTCCAGACGCAGATCTTTGGTGAGCGTGTCGCGGGTGTTCTGGAGGGCACTCATTGCGCGCCCTTGGATTCCGCCGCCGGCGTTGTGAGCTCGCGGCTCCGCTTCGAGATCTGCCCTGCCGCCATCCAGACGAACTCGTCGGCCACGCGTTCAAGCAGGGCGGCCTGATGAGTAACGATGAAGATCGTCTTTCCTTCTGCACGCATCTTGACCAGCACGCTTACGATTTCCCGCGCCGATGCTAAATCCACGTTCGAGAACGGCTCGTCGAGCAAAAGAATTCTGGGACTGTGCACGATGGCTCGCGCCAGTGACAGTCTTTGGCGCATGCCTTGGGAGTATTGATCAACGCGTCGCGTCAGCGCCGAATCCAGCCCCACGGCAAGAATCGCAGATTGGCAACGCTGGTCGTCACGGATTCCGTAGAGTGCTGCGAAATAACGGAGATTTTCGAGGCCACTCAATTCGTCGTAGAGCAGCGAGGGATGCGCCATGTAGCCGATCTGCCCGGTGACGGAGCGCAAATCCGTTGCTCCCAGAACCCTGATAGTGCCGCGACTGGGACGCGAGAGTCCGGCGATGGTGCGCAGCAGGGTGGTCTTCCCTGCTCCATTGTCCCCTAAAATGGCATACATCTGACCAGCGCGAAATTCTGCCGTCAGGCTGCGCAAGGCTGCGAATCGTCCAAAGTGCTTGCCGAGATTTTCCAGCGTAACGGCAGTGCTTTCGGCGCGAGTGGTTGATGCAGCGGAGGCGCTCAGGTGCGGTCCAGAAACATTCACTCAGAAAGACCGGGAGAGGCATTCGGCTCCACCTTGGTCATGGACTTCAGCGGGGCATTGTTCGGCGGAGCATTGTTCGGCGGAGCATTGTTCAGCGGGGCATTGTTCAGCGGAGCATTGTTCGGTTTTGCGCCAGGCTGCGATGCGGGAGTTTGTTGGGGAGCGTATTTGGAGGCGCACTTGGCTTGCAACTGGTTGGCCCGGAAAACGCCGTCCCGCCCCATTTGCCCCTCGGCCAAGGCTTGCGAATCATCTTTGAAGGTATCGGGTGGGGCTTCAGTTCCGTTGTACACGACGGGCAAGGTAGTGCCCTGCTCTATAAGCGTAAATTCCACCCGGGTGCCGGTACGCCTGATGGATCCTGGCGCAACATTGCCGGCCACGCGCAGCCGTTTGCTGTAAACCGTGTTGTCCATGGCGCGCAGCTCTTTAATGGTTACGTAGTAGCTTTTGCTCTGCTGTACACCGGTATACGCGAGATATCCCAGCGAGAGAAGAATGATCGCCGTGGCGCCGCCAAACTTCACGTATCGTTTGCTTTGAGCCGACATTATAGGGGCCTTAATCACAAACTCTAATCCGTTGGTCTCTGGGGGTCAAGGTCACCTGGCGCAGCGCGACCCGGAATTTTGTGCGGCGTATAATTTACAGTCATCCCATCTACGCTAATGCTTAGGTTGGCACTCTTATGGATGCTATAGAACTGAAAGAGCAAAACGGCAGCAACGGCTACGCGGCGCACGTTCCCAAGCCGCGCGAGGAGTGGATCAAGCAGCGGCGAGAGGCGGCCGCCCTGAGTGGCAACGGTAACTTCTCCCAAATGCACTATGCCCGCCGCGGCATTATCACGCAAGAGATGGAGTACGTCGCCCGTCTCGAGAGTGTTTCCCCTGAATTGATCTGTGACGAGGTGGCGCGCGGGCGCATGATCATCCCCGCCAACATCAACCACCCTGAACTGGAGCCGATGGCCATAGGCGTGGCTTCGAAATGCAAGATCAACGCCAATATCGGCAACTCCGCCGTGACCTCCAATGTTAACGAGGAACTTCGCAAGCTGCACACCGCGGTGCATTTCGGCGCTGACACCGCGATGGACCTCTCGACGGGCGGAAATATTCCTGAAATCCGCGATGCCATTCTGCGGCATTCGCCAGTGCCCATCGGCACCGTGCCGATTTACGAAGCGGTTACTCGAGTGAAGCGCATTGAGGACCTCAGCGCCGACCTGATGCTCGAAGTCATTGAGGAGCAGGCGCAACAAGGCGTGGATTACATGACGATCCACGCAGGCGTGCTCATTCAATATCTGCCGCTGGTGGCAAAGCGCATCACTGGAATCGTAAGCCGTGGCGGCGCCATTCTTGCGCAGTGGATGGCGCACCACCACCAGCAGAATTTCCTTTACGAGCGCTTCGACGACATCTGCAAGATCTTTCAGAAGTACGATGTGTCTTTCTCTCTGGGCGACGGGCTACGCCCGGGAAGCATTGCTGATGCGAGTGATGAAGCGCAATTCGCCGAGTTGCGGACCCTCGGGGAATTGACCAAACGTGCGTGGAACTATGACGTCCAGGTCATGATCGAGGGGCCGGGCCATGTTCCGATGGACAAAATCAGGGAGCAAGTGGAAAAAGAAATCGAGTACTGTTACGAAGCGCCCTTTTACACGCTCGGACCACTTGTCACCGATATCGCTCCCGGATATGACCACATAACCTCGGCCATCGGCGCCGCCATGATCGGCTGGTATGGGGCCGCAATGCTGTGCTACGTCACTCCCAAAGAGCACCTCGGCCTGCCCAATGATAAGGACGTGAAGGACGGCATCATTGCTTACAAGATCGCCGCCCACGCTGCGGACGTCGCACGTCACCGTCCCGGGGCGCGGGACCGCGACGACGCCCTCAGCTATGCCCGTTACAATTTCGATTGGGAAAAGCAGTTTGCGCTGTCGCTCGATCCTGAAACGGCGCGCTCCATGCACGATGAAACCTTGCCTGACGATTACTACAAGACGGCGGCGTTCTGCTCCATGTGTGGACCCAAGTTCTGCTCGATGAATTATTCGTCAAAGGTAGACGAATACAACCGCGAGGTCCATGGTCTGGAAAAGAAGGACTATTCGGAGCTGGTGCAAAAGCTGACCGCCAAGCCGTAGCTGGATCGTAACAGCCAAAAAGCCGCGCAGCGGGCGCGGCTTTTTCATTGTGCAGACGTGCTGTAAGACTCAATGCAAATCGGAAATCTGTTTCACATCAGACTTGTTGCTGGCGCGTACTGAGTCGGCAAGAGCAGGCTGTAGACTTGAGCTGATGTTGCGGGGTCGAGTGACTTGAACCGGAGCTTTCGGTTTGAAGTGCCGGACGGTGACATCTTCCGCAACCTCATCTACTTCGACTTCAGTGAGCTGCTGGCGCCGCTTCGCTTTATGCGCCGGAGTTCGCGGGCGAGCCGCAGGGGGCTTGGCCGCGGTTGTTGGAGGGAGCGGTCGCGAGGGAGCCACGCCGACGGCTGGAACCAATTTCGCGGGACCAAAGGGTACTGTCTCTTCTATGCTATTCGATTGCTGCACCGTTGAAATTGGCAGCGGGGAAGCCGGACGACGGTTGCTGTAGCCAATCCAACCCGCCGTCATCAGCATAGCCGCAACTCCTGCACACATGGCTGCCACTCGCATGCGACGATCTTCTGAGCTCAAGCTCACATGCGGCTGCAACTCTTCATTACCAAGGGCCGAATCCGTCGAAGCAGTCACGAGCACCGCTAACTGGTCTTCTCGCAAGCGCAGGCGCGCTTCGTCTGCATAGCTTCTGCGGATCGCTTCTGCCTGCTTTGCCAACTCTTGCTGTTCCTGCGCTTCACGTTGCAACGCCGCTTCACGGCGTTGGTGTACAGCCATCTCTGCCGCACGTGCCCGTTCTGCCTCGAATGCCCGTCGCTTCTGCTCCGCTTTTTCCCGCGCCGCGTGTTGTCTCTCGGTACGTAGAAGGGTCGCTCTTCGGGCCGCTTCCTGGCGCCGCTGCGCCTCCTGTTCTCTGGCAAACCGGCGCTGCTTCTCTTGTTCTTCAGATTGCTGGTGGCGCGCTGCCGCTCTTTGTAAGCGTTCTACGGCACGCTGCTCACGCAATTGCGCGTACTGTGCCTGCCACTGCTGCAGCGTTTCTCCGAGTGAGGTCAGCCAAGGTTTCTTTGGGGGCGCAATTTCCACCATTGGAGATGGTTCACTCGCGGAGGTGGCTGGTGTTTCCTCGTTCGCGGGCTCAAAGCTTTCGGATGGCAACGCCGCGTCTGCTACAAACGCCTGGGGTGGTTCCTCCAGCATCTGGAGTGGCTGCTGGGGCGTGGCCTCAACTTTCAGCTCGCTCGCCACGGAAAGGGGCGCGAGCTCCTCAGGCTCAAGCGGTGCTGCGGTCTCCAGTTCGGCGGGGACAATCGACCCGGGAGCGACGAACACGCTTACTTCCTGGTGTTGGGAAATTTTTCCAATTTCTGCCAATGCCTGTTCCACCGTGCAGTTTTCGACGGTGACTTCGAGATCCGCGACCGTGTCGCCGGCGCGACCAGGCGCCGCAATTTCTATGGTGTCAAAGAGGGGACGAAGTTCCTCGGATAATCTAAGCGCATCTTCGAAGCTGGAAGAGATAATGCGAGCAACTGGCATCTCGAACCTCTCCGATGTCCAAGCGGACTTAACAAGCATTGGCTTAGACGCAAAGAGAGCTCCTAAAGCTGCCCAGACCTGTGCTGAAATCGCTGTAAGGTGTGCCCCTACCTGGGATTTCTCCCGACAGGTCCGCTGTTTTGGGGATACTGCTCGAGGGTCCTGGCGGCCGCGTTCAGGGCGTCGGTAAGGGCGGAAATCTGTTGCGTGGCGCGCGTCAGGTCGCCCGCGTCAATGGCCTCGTTTACCCCTGGAATGACCACCGCAGCATAGCCGGTGTATTCCCCGGGCGCGTAGATCGCATGGCGGTACCAGGGACGGTTTGGTAAACCATTGGCCAACAACAGCCCCCGTTCGGCCTGGCTCAACGCGGCATTTAGCTGCTTCAGGTCTACATGGGGATTTTGCTGCGCCTTGGCCATTGCCAGGCCAGCAGTTGCCAACCGTTTGGCGGCATCTGCGGCCGTGGCAAAGCTGGGGGTTTTATTGCCAAACCTCTCATCAGCCTTTTTGCGGGCCGCCTCGATGTAGGAACCGACCTCCTTGCCATACGTTTCGTAGTCAAACGGCAGGACATCAGCATTGGCCAGGCGCAGCGCTCCCAGACCGTACACCCGAGCCATTTCCTGCTCGTACAGGAAATTGGGGTCCCCAAACTTCGTAAACCATTGGAAATTGTCGAAAACTGAGTGATATACCCCGTAATCCCCAGTGGAACCGATATCCAGCGAGGGAACCCCTAGATGCTGCAGGAACACCGTGTAGTCTGAACCGCTTCCCAGGTCGCCTACAGGTACATCCGTGCCGGCGGAGGCCACGGGCTGGCGGCCTAAACTGCCGGTCACGTCGGGTGAAACCTGGGGACCCTTGGCGGGCTTCTCCGCAGTCGTGCGCCACACATCGTAAACATTGCCTCCGGCCGGGCTGGGTACCGCTTTGGTGAGGTCACGGATGAACTGCTTCAGGCTGGGCACCGCGGAAGCCCCGAACTTCGGCCCGGAGACCGCTACGTCCACATTCAAGTATGCAACCGCGTTGCGCAGCTCCGAAGCATGTTGTTCGCCCCATTCGGTAGATCCGATCAGGCCCTGCTCTTCGGCGTCCCAACTGCCAAATACAAGGGTGCGCTTCGGCTTCCACCCATTTTTCAATAGTTCTCCCAATCCGTGTACCGCCTCCAGCATGGCGGTAGTACCGCTGTTCGGGTCAACGGCGCCATAGACCCACGCGTCGCGATGGTTCCCCGCAACCACCCACTCAGCCGGCAATTCGGTGCCGGGAACACGGCCAATGACGTCCCAAATCGTGCGGTACTGGTAATCCTGCTTAAGGTGCATCCTGATCCGCGCCGGACCGGGGCCCAAGTGGTAGGTGAAGGGCAATGCGCCTTGCCAATCGCGGGGCGTTTGCGGCCCGCTCAGGTTGGCGAGAATCGGCTCAGCATCGCCATAGGAAAGCGGGGTTGAGGGAATCCTGGGCAGTGCGGCCGACCGTTCCGGCGGAGTGCGCTGGGAATCCGGCAGCGATGGCAGTGCAGCGATGCCCGGCGTCGTAGCATCCCCGGGAAATTCGAACATAAAGCCGACTGATCCGCGCTGTACGGAGGTGGCTGGCCGCCAAGGCCCTTGGGGATAAGCGTCGCCTTTGAAATATCCATCGTCAATGGGATCGGAATAGATGATCACCCCCGCGGCACCGTGTTGTTGCGCAACCAGCACCTTAACGCCGCGAAAGTTCTGCCCATAACGGGTGAGTACAATTTTGCCGTGCACATCAATGCCCAACTCTTCAAGCTTTTTAAAATCATCCGGGCTGCCGTAGTTTGCGTATACCACTTCGGCCTCGACGTCTCCGGACGGGGAATAACCATTCACTGGCGTCACCACCCGCGGATCGTCCTGGTAGGGATCGCCTTCCACATGCTCGCGGCTGGGAGCATGCAGCTTCGCGCCAGCAGGAGCGATCAAATCGACACTGATTTCCTTGGGATAGTTGAGCCAGACTTTGTATTCCACAATCTGAGTGTCTAGCCCGGCGTCGCGGAATTTTTGCGCTACATATTCCGCGGTTTGCTTGTCTTCTGGTGACCCGGCAATGTGAGGCGCAGCGGTCAGGCGGCGTAAGTGCGCCTCCGCGAGCTTGGGATCAGGCACCGCGAGAAAAATCTTTTCCCATTTCTGCTCTTGCTCGGGATCGCGAAACCCGGTGATGGCTCCTGAAATGGCAGTTCTACTCTTGGTTGGAGGCTCGGACGGATTCGCATTTTGCCCAACACTGGAAGAAGGAATGGCAACCAAGAGAATCAGCACACCGGTAATCAAAAGTCTCATGCACGCTCCTGCGCCAGTGCGCAGCTCTCAAAGAATTAAAAAGCTTACACTAACTGACTTGCCGCTCATTGATTGAGTTGCTGCAGCGCCATCAGAACTTCTTTGGTCTCAGGAAGATGGTCCATGGGATAAATCCTGCTGAACGCTACCTTACCTTTTTTATCGATCACAAATATGGCGCGCTCGCTGACGCCAGAGAACGGTTCACGGTCGCGGAAGACTCCATATTTCATCGCGACCTCGCCATGCGGGTAGTAATCGCTGACGAGTGGATAGTCAAGGGGCCCAATCTCTTTTTCCCAGGCGCCATCGCTGTAGATGGAATCCACGCTGATGCCTACGATTTGGGCGTCGTACTCGCTTAACTTCGACAGTGCCGTGTTGTACTCCGCAAATTGCGTAGTGCACACCGGCGTCCAATTCAGCGGATGGAACGCAAGCACCACGTTCTTCTTTCCCAGATAATCGCGCAGCCGCAACTTCTTTTTGACACCGCCGATCAGGGCGGGAAGCTCAAAGTCCGGTGCGGTGTCCCCTACTTTCAGTGCCATTGCCACTCCGTGTGTTTAGAACTGTCGCTGGCGATTTACCGCCCTTGGTCAGCTCGCCGCCACAAATTGCTTTTCCTGCCGCACATTCTCGCGCAGGTGCTCAACCAGGGCGCGATGTGCGCGCGTCGGGAAATGCTGCTTGAGTTGCACGATTCCGACCCTGCGATGACTGGCTTCATCAGCCAGGGGCACGAATCTACACCCCTTTCGCGGTTCAACCGCCATAGTCGGCACCAGCGAAACTCCCATGCCGGCCGCAACCATGGCAACAATGGTAGCGAACTGTCCACTTTCAAAAACCACATTGGGCTGCAGGCGCGCACGCCGGCAAGCGGCGATCGCATTATCCCGGAAGCAGTGGCCCTCTTTGAGCAGAAGAAAATTCTCTTCTTCGATCTGTTTCAGTGAAATCTGCTTCTGTGATGCTAAATGGTGCCTGGCCGGCAGCACAACGTAGAGCCGCTCCCGCAACAATTCTTCGCAAATTAGCCCTTCTCCGCTCACCGGGAGCGCAGCCAGCGCGAGATCAAGCCGCGCCTCGTGAAGCCCCTGCAGCAGCACCGAGGTGATCTCTTCTACAATGCTTACCTTTATGTGCGGGTATTTGATGGCGAAACTGGTAAGCGGGCCGGGAAGAAAATACGGAGCGATTGTAGGGATAGCTCCAATCACCACGCGACCATTGTCGCCGCCTGCCATCTCCTGGATTTCGAGCTTGGCCGCTCCCAGCTGCCGCAAGATGGCTTCTGCCCGCGGCAAGAAAGTCCGTCCAAAATGGGTCAGGCGCGCGGTACGGCCGAGGCGATCGAACAGTCGGGCCCCAAGTTCGTCTTCCAGTTTCAAAATCTGCGCGGAGAGCGAAGGCTGAGCGATGTGCTCCTGTTCCGCAGCGCGAGTAAAGTTTCCGCTGCGCGCCACCGCACAAAAATATCGAAGCTGATGAACTTGCATCCCAGACCCTTCGCCTAGAGGCAAAAACTATCGCATGTATAGAATCCATATCTTAGACCGATGTCAGGCCTGCGCGCTACACTCCCAGCAGGAGGAAACATGCCAGCTAAGCAAGACAATGTTGTGAAAGCGGGCGATGTCACGCAGCGCGTAGGTGTGGAGGTAATTCGCGCGCGTGGTGTTGACGTGGAGAAACTTATCAAAATGCTTGTCGCCAACGCGGCGGCTGAGTTCGCCAGCACGTATTACTACTACACCATTCTCAGAATGCATTTGGCCGGACACGAAGATTACAAGGAAATCTGCGAGGACGCGCGTCTGGAAGACCGGGCCCACTGGGAGTTAATCGTTCCCCGTATCTATGAGCTCGGTGGAGAACTGCCGAACGACCTGCCGGCTTTTCACAATCAGGCTGGCTGTGCCGCAGCCAAGTTACCCGATCCCCCAACGGCCACCAATATTTTGACTCTGCTGCTGGAGTCGGAACGTTGCGCCATCCGCAGCTGGCAGGCCGTGTGCGATGTAACCTTTGGCAAGGACCCGCGGACCTACGACATGGCTTCTCGCATTCTTAACGAAGAAGTCGAGCACGAAGCCTGGTTTATCGAACTGCTCGCGTGGGAACGCGACAAGAAGAGCATTCCTTCAGGGCATTTCCGTCGTGGCGAACCTGGCGACGCGCCTTACAGCAAGAACCGGCCCTTCTACATCGGTTCCTAGTCGACTCTGTGCCTGCCTGGTCCCCGTGACCAGGCAGGACTTCGCCTGCCGTTACAATTGATGGGTGGGAGCTGAATCGCCGACCGAGTCATTCTTCAAGGTAACGCTCATCACGCCGGAGGGCGAGCGCACCATCACGGTTGGGTCCGAAGAGCACATCTGGGATGCGGCGAACGCCGTAGGTATCAAGTTGCCTGCCCTCTGCCACCAGGGGCGATGCCTGACCTGTGCCGGCCGCCTGGAGGACGGGGGCGAGGTGGACCAGTCTGACTCCGTCAGTTATTTTCCAGAGGACCGCCAGTCTGGTTTTGTGTTGCTATGCACCGCGAAGCCGCGGTCGGACTTGCGAATCCGCACCCACCAGCAGGCGGAAATGCGGGAATTCCGGCGCAGGAAAAATCTTCCCGCGCCTTACTCATGAATGGTCTCCAATCAAGCAGGGAGAATTCGCGTTCCATCGCTGAAATGACGCGGGTTCCGCAGAGTTATCCCTCTGCGAGTTCGCGTTCTCACTTCACAGGCGTGGCCCTCGGCATGGTAGCGATAGGATTCTTCGCGCGCCTTTATCTGGCGGCGACTACCTATTTGAACCCGGATGAGGCGCAGATCTATTTTCTCTCGAACCAAGCATCTCTGGCGTCGGTTTATCAGGCGAATCTGACTACCGCTCATCCGCCGCTATTTGCAGCGCTGCTCTACTACTGGCGCTTCCTTGGCAACTCGGAGCTTGTGCTTCGCTTGCCGTCAGTACTGGCGGGCACGCTCTTTTGCTGGATAGGATTCAAATGGCTGGGCAGAATCACCAACCGTACGGCTGCGCTCGTCGGGCTCATATTCTTCTCCTTTTCTCCCGCCCTCATTTCTTTGAGTGCGGAGATCAGGCAGTACGCGCTCTTGCTGTTTTTTATCGCTCTTTCCTTTTACGCCCTGGAGCGAGCGGTTCAGGAAAGTTCGGCCGGCATGATGTTGGTCTTTTCGCTCTCGCTGTGCTTCGCAATCCTCACTCATTACTCTGCCCTACTGTTTGCTTGTGTTGTAGGGGCCTACGCCATAATTCGGCTCTACGACTCTCGTGCCACTGTGAGAGTTATTGCACCGTGGGTCATTGGGCAGGCCGTGGCCGCGGCGGTTTTTGCTTTTCTCTACAGAAGTCACTTGCTGCGGCTGAAACGCATCGCGGAAGTCACGGGATTCTTCCAAGGGAGCGGACAAAATGCGCTAAACGTCCTGCTAAGGGAAACCTTCCGCCTATTTCATTATTTGTTCAGCCAGCCGGTGATTGGGGGGCTGATGCTCCTGCTCTATGTGCTGGGCCTGATAGGTCTATTGCGCCAGCAAACAGTGCCTGAGCACTCGCGGCCCAATCCCAGGCATCTCGCCTTCCTGCTGGCATTTCCCTTCCTCGTTAGTTGGACGGCGCAGCTGTTTCGCACCTACCCTTTTGACGGCACGCGCCACAGCGTATTTCTTGCGGCGTTTGTAATCGCAGGTGCAAGCCTGGGGCTGGCACGCTGGCCTGCGTCGAGCAATTGGAAAAAACCTTTGCTTGCCGCGTCCGCTATGGCGGTGTGTTACCTGGCACCCGTGCCGCTGGGAGCGTCTTTCAAACCGCCCAACCAGAAACAAAGTTTTATGGCTGGGGCGGTGAAGTTTCTAGGAGAATCCGCTGCGCCCGGTGCAGTAGTTATTCTGGATAACCAAACCAGCTTTCCTTTTCGCTACTACTTTTGCCGCGGGAGCGTTGCTGAATTTAGTATGTCTGCAAGGCCATTTGCCGACTTCGGTTGTGGTAGGTACCGCGTCTCGGCCACTGGTCCCCGCATGTGGATGTTTACGCCCGAAAACTTAAGCGCTGCTATTCAGCATGCGACAGCGGCTTATGGACTGAAACCCGGGTCAAGCATCTGGATATTTCAGACGGGCTGGAACGTTGATACCCAGCCATTACTGTGGCCAAAACTTAAAGAGCTTGGGTGCCCGGCGGTGCATTCCTTTGGCAAAAATATCGTGGTCTGCCAGCTCCCGGTGAGTTGATGAAACCAATTCCCAGGCATTTGCGTATCCAACCTGAGACTTGCTCACGTTTTCTATTTTTTCGCGTCGGAGATTATATGAGAAAAATGTCTTTCTTCTTTGCCCTCATGTTGCTGGCCCTTGACGCCAGCGGACAGCGCCTGCCAGCGGATATTGCGCTCCCCCAGCATTATCAGATAACGCTGGCTCCCGATTTTCAGAAGGACAACTTCAGGGGCGAAGAAACCCTGCGCATCCGGGTGCTCAAGCCTACTTCGAGCATCACCTTGAATTCCGCTGAGATTACCTACGGTGACGCTACTATCACCCAAGCGGGGTCAACCCAGACGGCCAAGGTGACCCCCGATCCCAAGTTGGAGTCCGCTGTCCTGACGGTTGAGAAGCCGCTTTCCCCGGGCGAGGCCAGCATTCATATCCGATATACCGGCATTCTCAACAACCAGATGCGCGGCTTTTATCTCAGCAAAACTGAGAAGCGCAAATACGCCGCGACTCAGTTCGAGAACACCGACGCCCGCCGCGCCTTTCCCAGCTTTGACCAACCGGACATGAAGGCGACTTTCGACGTGAGTGCTGTAATTGATAAGGGCGACATCGCGATTTCCAACGGCAAGGTGGTTTCGGACACTCCCGGCCCGAGCGCCGAAAAGCACACCGTTAAATTTTCTACGACGCCCAAGATGTCTTCGTATCTGGTCGCTCTGCTGGTAGGTGACTTTGAGTGTGAGTCGGGCCAAGCGGACGGCATTCCCATTCGCGTGTGCGGTACGCCCGAACGAAAAGGGATGGGACAGTTTGCCTTGAAGGCAGCCGAGTACACCATGCATTTCTACAATCGGTACTTTGGCGTTAAGTACCCTTATGCCAAGCTGGATTTCATCGGCCTGCCAGATTACGCAGCCGGCGCGATGGAAAACACTGCCTGCATTGTCGCGCGGGACGCCATCCTATTCGTGGATCCAAAGAGTTCCTCTTATCTCGTCAAGAAAGAGGTCGCACAGGTGGCGGCCCATGAAATGGCCCACCAGTGGTTCGGTGATTTGGTCACCATGAAGTGGTGGGACGACATTTGGCTGAACGAAGGCTTCGCAACCTGGATGTCATTTAAGCCTATCGAAGCCTACAAACCGGAATGGAACCTGCAAGAGGACGAAGTCCAATCAGCGGCGGGTGCTATGGAAACCGACGCCTTGAATTCGACCCATCCGATCCGCCAGCACGCCGAGACGCCCGCTGAAATCCAGGAACTGTTCGACGCGATTTCATACAACAAGGCGGCAGCCACCCTGCGGATGATCGAGGGCTATGTGGGCCCGGAGATATTCCGCAAGGGCGTGAACGCCTATCTCTCTAAATATTCTTATGACAATGCCACTTCGGAGGACTTCTGGACCTCAATTGCGCAGGTCTCGCACAAGCCTATTGACAAGATCATGGCCACCTTTGTGGTCCAGCCCGGTGTCCCGGTGGTTTCAGCGACGTCCTCTTGCCGGAATGGCGCAAAGAAGGTCGTACTTTCTCAAAAACGATACTTCGAAAATCGTGAACTCTTCAACAATGGGAGTCCGGAGCAGTGGCAGATTCCCGTCTGTCTCAAAGCGGGAGCCGGCGAAAAATGCGAGTTGCTGACCAAGAAATCGCAGGAAATCGAACTCTCCGGCTGCGGCCCGGTTTATGCGAATGCCGGAGCCCGAGGTTATTACCGCTCAAGTTACGACGCCGAGAACCTGCACCAACTCGCAGTTAGCGCCGAACAAATTCTTTCGCCGGTGGAGCGCATTCAGCTCGTAGGAGACATTTGGGCGCAAACCCAGGTCGGTGGCCTCAAGGTAGGGGATTTTCTGGCGCTGGCCGAAGGCCTGAAGAATGACCCGAGTCGCGCGGTGATTGACAATCTTATGGACCCACTGCGCCATATACATCTTTATCTGGCTACCGATAGCGATCGAGCGCAGTATGAGGCCTGGGTACGCAATACTTTCGGTCCAGTCGGCGAAAAATTAGGCTGGACACCGGGAGCCAACGACAGCGAAGAAGCGCGAGCACGCCGCGCCGATCTTTTTGCGCTGGTGGGCGACGTGGGGCGGGACCCAAAGCTAATCCCCATTGCACGTGAGCTTGTGCAAAAGAGCTTGCGGGGCGAGACCGTGGACAACACGCTTATTTACCCTGCGCTCACTATTGCTGCGCACAACGGTGACGCTGCGCTCTACGACAGAATTTTGGAGCGCACCCACAAACCCCAATCACCGGAAGATTACACACGCATGCTGCGGACACTCGGATATTTCGAGGACCCGGCCTTGATTCAGCGCAGTCTGGAGTACGCGGTGTCTGACCAGGTGCGCTCTCAGGATGCGCCATTCCTTTTAGGAAGGCTGATGCGTAATCCGGCGGCGCGCAATCAGGCGTGGAATTTCATCCGCGAGCATTGGCCGCAGGTCGAAGCCAAACTCAGTAACTACAGCACCGGCTCGATCGTTTATATGGCTTCCCATTTCTGTGACGCCGGAGCCAGAGATCAAGTCCAGGAATTCTTTACCCAGCACCCGATTCCTTCGGCTGAGCGGGCATTGAAGCAGACCGTGGAATCCATCAACAACTGCATTGTTCTGCGCCAGCAACAGCAGGAGAATCTGGCTTCGTGGCTGAAACAGCAGTCCGCTGGAGCCACCGCGGGAGGACAATAGGATTAAGTCGTGAGAGCTGAAGTCTGCTAAAAGCGGGGCTAGCGGCGGGACCTTTCGCCTGCGGCGGCACGTCTGGCTTCCATAATTTTCTCCGATGCAGGCTGATGCCCGCGTTGAACAGCATCGGCGGTTTTCTCCTCTGCCTGCTCGCGTGCCCGGCGCAGCAGATATTTGCCACGCACCGCTAGAAATCTGGCCAGCCGCTCGGCTACTTGCTTCAGGAGCACACGCTCTCCAGGGGGAAAAGCATTCAGCCGATCGCTTTCCACGTCAATCACGCCGAAAATCCGCTGGACTAGCTTGATGGGAACCACAATTTCAGACTTGGTATCGAAGAAACACATGCTGTAGGTCGGGTCTTGGGACACGTCCGGCACGACTTTCATCACGCCGTTGCGGCCGGTTGTGCCGACATTGCCTACCCCCAACGCAAAGCTGTGACAGGGCGGCATCGGACCGCGGAATACCTGCCGCACCACCTGATTCCCCACCAAAAAATAAATGCCAATCCAGAAATAATGACGGCCTTCGTGCAACACCTCGACTACTTGTTGCAAGGGAGAACGGCGTCGGGTTGGAACATTGCTGGAAAGCACTTGATCAATCTTGGAGAGAAGGTCCCGGCGTGAACGATAGGTTTTCAATTCTCTGATCCTTTGGAATCCCTTGATAGGTGGCTAGTGTAACTGGCGGTACTGGAGCGGTCAACGGAAGAGCACGCCGGGTTTCAGTTGGCGCCCAGCGGAGATGCTTGAGTAGTCGAGGCCGGACCCGGCACCAGGCGCTCGGAGAGTGGCTCCTGGGCATTGCTTTCCAGCCAGGCGCGGACTTTAGGCAGCGACTCGCGAGCGGCCAGCTCACCAGCACGGATCAACTCCGGCGCGCGCTGAAAGGCATCGTAGGCAAACGGCGCCACATTCGGCTCAACTACCAGATCGGCCGCCGCTTGCCACACACTGTTCATCCTGGACTGCGCGATCGAGAAACACTGCCCGATCACTTCGAAAATGTGGCGCGGACCGGAGGGTGAACACCAATGGGCGCGCAAGTAAACGGCGACCACCTTGTTGGCCCCCATTTCGCGCACCGGCATGCACGGGACGCTATGCGCAAGCATGCCATCCACCAGCAGCCGGCCGTTGATTTGTACCGGAAGGAACATACCGGGATAAGCGCAACTAGCGCGCACTGGCTCTACCAGCGGCCCGGAACGGAAAACCACTCCGTCCCCGGTGAGGAAGTCGGTCGCGGTGACGGCGAGTGGCACCTGCAGCTCCTCGAAAGTTTTCACTTTCAGAACGCGCTTCAAGAATCCGACCATTTTTTCGTTGCTGGCAAAGCCGCAGCGGGAAATGGTCCAGCGGGCGAAATCGCGGAAGCGCACCAATCCCGCCACTTCCTCCAGTTCTTTAGCGGAAACGCCGCTACAGTAGGCGGCACCGATCACTGCACCCACACTCGTTCCTGCGATAAAACTGATAGGGATTTTTTCTTCTTCGAAGACTTTCAGGACTCCGATATGCGCCAGGCCGCGGGCGAATCCTCCGCCCAGCGCCAGTCCGATTCGGGGGTGACCGGCTTCAGCGACCGGCGAGGTTCTCGACGAAGCCCGCGTCAATTCGCGGGTGAAAGCTTCAACCGAACGCCGCAGCTTATTAAATGGACCCAAGTTCAGACCCCCACAACAACCCAGCTCAGCCGAAACCTACAAACTACATACCAGCAAATGAGATGCCACTCTGATCAGCTGTGATGCACCTGAATATGTACCGCTAGGTCTTTCAAACCCCGCACCCAGGTTAGGGTTGCGGTGACTAACTGCCTTGTTCCTGATAACTTAGGAGCATGCCTCGGGAAATCTCTGCGGGCGGGGTGGTGGTGCGCCGCACCAAGGGTCAGTGGTGGATAGCAGTTATTGAGCCCCGCCGCGAGGATGATGACAAAAAGTCGCACTCCCAGTCGAAAAAGGCCGTCTTGGCCCTCCCCAAAGGCTTGGTGGATCCCGGCGAAACCCCTGAGCAAACTGCTGTACGCGAGGTGCGGGAGGAGACCGGGGTCGAAGCCACACTGGTCGCCAAACTTACCGATATCCGATATGTTTACGTCCGCACCTGGAGCGATAAGCAACGCGTGTTCAAGATCGTCAGCTTTTATCTGCTGCTCTACCGATCAGGTCGCATTGGAAACATTCCTGAGAACATGCGGCACGAAGTGAAGCGCGCATTCTGGCTGCCCTTGGACGAGGCCGCGCAACAGCTCACCTACCGCGGTGAGCGGGAGCCCGTGAAATTGGCGCTAGCATATCTGGAATTACACCCGGAGGAACTGAACGATGCTGCACGCAACCCACGTTGAAAAACACTTCACCGCTGGTGCAGTGGTCCGCGATGTGGTGATCGGCATGTCCGACGGGCTGACGGTTCCCTTCGCGCTCGCGGCAGGTCTGGCGGGGGCGGTGAATTCTACCCACGTGGTGGTGATCGGAGGTCTGGCCGAAATTGCGGCGGGTTCCATCGCCATGGGATTAGGCGGCTACCTGGCTGCGCATAGCGACGCCGAGCACTACGAGCAAGAACGTTTACGCGAGCAGCGAGAAGTTGAGCAGATCCCGGAAGAAGAGAAGGCCGAGGTGAGCGAGGTCTTCCAGGCTTATGGGATGACGGCTGACGAGAGCCGGCCCGTAGTTGAAGCCCTTAGCAAACGCCCCGAGGCCTGGATTGATTTTATGATGCGCTTCGAGCTGGGTCTGGAAGAGCCCAACCCGCGCCGGGCGCTGAACAGCGCGCTGACCATAGCAGGGTCGTATGTGGCGGGAGGCTTTATTCCGTTGGCGCCCTACATGGTGTTCTCCAACAGCCGCACCGGATTCGACTTTTCCGTGATGGTGACGCTAGTCGCCCTTGCAGTGTTCGGCTATATCAAGGGACGTTTTACGGGTACGCATCCTTTTCGCAGCGCGGCGCAGACGGTGATCATTGGCGGAATTGCCGCCACGGCTGCATTTCTTCTGGCCAAGGCGATCTCGTAAGACCGGTGGAGAATGGGACGCTTTCGCGATCTGCTCGGCCGGGTTATCCTCTAGCAACCGAAGCAAATGACAAAAAATATTCAAAGAGTCGCCGTGCTTGGCGCCGGGACCATGGGCGCCCGCATCGCCGCCCATCTAGCCAATGCTGGCGTGCCCACGTCCCTGCTCGACATTGTGCCGCCCGGCGCGCAAAAGGAAGAGCGCAACCGCATCGCAGCGGCTGGACTGGAAGCGGCGCGCAAGTCGAAGCCTGCCGCCTTCTTTGACCCGGCGCTGGCGAAGCTGGTTACGGTGGGAAATTTCGAAGACGATCTGAAGATGTTGGCGAACGCCGACTGGATCATTGAGGCCGTCCTCGAAGACCTCAACGTTAAGCGCGCGCTGTTGCAGAAAGTTGAAGCGGTGCGCCGCGCGGGCACCATCGTGACCACCAATACCAGCGGTCTGCCGGTTGCCAGCATCGCGCAAGGCTTTTCTGAAGATTTTCGTCGCAGCTGGTTTGGAACTCATTTCTTTAACCCGCCGCGCTACATGCGCCTGCTGGAAATCATTCCTACGCCCGAGTGCGATCCAGCGCTGGTGGAGGCGATCGGTCATTTCTGCGATGTGCGGCTGGGTAAAGGCGTAGTTTTCGCCAAAGACACGCCTAACTTCATCGCCAATCGGATCGGCACTTTTTCGGTGCTCAATGTCATGCGGCTGATGCAGGAGATGGACCTCTCCATCGAAGAAGTTGACGCACTCACCGGAACGGCAGTCGGGTGGCCACGCTCTGCGACGTTCCGCACTATGGACCTGGTCGGGCTGGATGTTCTGGGTCACGTGGTGAATAACCTGACGCAGAACGTGCGTGATGAGCGGTCTGATCTGCGCCTGCCGGAATTTTTCTCAAAAATGCAGGAGCGCAAGTGGCTCGGCGATAAGACTGGCGGGGGCTTCTATAAAAAATCCAAGTCGGCCGACAGCAATGAAGGCGACCGCCTGGCGATCGATTGGCACACCCTCGAATATCGGCCGCGCAAGAAAGTGAGCTTTCCGGCGCTCGAGATGGCGCGCAATGTGGAAGACACCGGCCAACGGCTTCGTATGCTGCTTGGAACCGAGGGCGCGGCACCGCAGAAGGCCGATGCACAGAAGAACGACAAGGCTGGCCAGTTCCTGTGGAATGCCCTGACCGATCTTTGGACCTATTCTGCCAACCGGCTGGGCGAGATCGCCGACTCCGTGGTCGCGATCGATCGCGCCATGCGCCTGGGCTTCAACTGGGAGCTGGGGCCGTTCGAATTGTGGGACGCGGCCGGCGTGGGCCCGACTGTTTCCCGAATGAAGCAGGAGGGGAGGCCTGTAGCGCAGAATGTCGAACGGCTGCTCGCCTCCGGCAAGACTTCCTGGTACAGCGACGCAAGCTCGGCGCCGTCAGGACGTGCGTTCTTCGATCTCTCCTGCACCTGTTATGAGCCGGAGCCGCTGCCCTCAGGGGTGGTGCGCCTCGATGCCGCCAAGAAGTCTCGCGGCGTGGTGAAGAAAAATGCCGGAGCTTCGCTGATTGATATCGGCGACGGCGTCGGCTGCATTGAATTTCACTCCAAGATGAATGCGGTGGGTAGCGACATCGTGCAACTGATCACTCAGACGCTGCGGTCGGGTGGACCGGGCGACGCCTTCGAGGCTTTCGTGATCACCAATGACGCGCAGAACTTCTCGGTAGGCGCGAACATCATGCTCCTGCTGATGTCCATTCAGGACGAAGAATGGGACGATGTTGACCTCGCCATCCGTGCCTTCCAGGGAATGACTCAGGCGATCAAATTTTCGCCCAAGCCGGTGGTGGTCGCGCCCTTCGGAATGACCTTGGGCGGCGGCTGCGAAATTTCGCTGCACGCGCCCGTGCGCCAGCCGCATGCAGAGCTTTACATGGGGTTGGTGGAGGTCGGAGTCGGACTACTTCCGGGCGGCGGTGGCTGCAAAGAGATGATGCTCCGCGCCCTGGCGAGTGCTGAAGCCGTGCGGCCGGGGAGCGGCCCCTCAGCGAAAGAGAACCGCGGCGAGTCGGTTGAGCTGATCGAGGCCATGAAGCGCGCTTTTGAAACCATTGCCATGGCGAAGGTTTCAACCTCGGCAGCGGAAGCCCGCAACATCGGATTCTTGGGCGACGCCGACCAGGTCACTATGAATCGAGAACGCGTTCTCGCCGATGCCAAAGAGCGCGCCCTCGACCTCGCCCGCTCCGGTTACAAGCCGCCCCAGCCGCGCAGCGATGTTCCAGCTCCCGGCGAGAATATTCTGGCTACGCTCAAGCTGGGCGTACACCTCATGCGGCAGGGCGAATACATCAGCGATCACGAGGTGAAAATTGCCAACAAGATTGCGGAAGTGCTGTGCGGTGGGAACGTCTCTCCGGGCACTCCGATCAGCGAGCAATATGTTCTGGACCTGGAGCGCGAGGCGTTCAAATCGCTTTGCGGCGAACGCAAGACACAGGAACGAATTCAATACACGCTGAAGACAGGAAAGACGCTAAGAAATTGAGTGCAGGTGTAGGGCGGACACTCTTGCCCGCCATAGGTTCGCGTGCAGGAGCGTTCGCACTAAACGGTTCCAATACGTAGCTTTGAACATCTAATGCTCTGTGTAATCTGTGCCTCTGTGGTTAAAGAGGAAGTGAGGTCTTATGCGTGAAGTCGTCATCGCCAGTTCCGTGCGCACTGCCGTGGGCAAAGCCTTTCGCGGAACCCTGCGCGCTACCCGCCCTGATGAGCTAGGCGCCGTCGCCATTAGCGGTGCGCTCGATCGCATTCCGCAGCTCGACAAAAAAGAAATCGAAGACGTCATCCTCGGCTGCGCCATGCCCGAGGCCGAGCAGGGGATGAACGTCGCGCGCATCGCTTCGCTGCGCGCTGGCTTGCCGGTTGAAGTCTCGGCCATGACCATCAATCGCTTTTGCTCTTCCGGGCTGCAGGCCATCGCGATGGCGGCCGAGCGAATCATGGCCGGAGGTGCTGAGGTCATCGTCGCGGGCGGGACCGAATCCATGACCATGATCCCAATGGGCGGCCATAAAGTTTCGCCTAACCCCTGGCTGGTGGAGCACTATCCGGATTCTTATCTGTCGATGGGTCTCACGGCCGAGCGACTGGCCAAGCGCTATGGAATCACCCGCGAGCAAGCTGACCTGTTCTCGCTGCGCAGCCATTTGCGGGCACTGGCGGCCATTCAGGCGGGCAAGTTCGATGACGAAACCGTGCCCGTGCCGGTCAGTTTCACCACGCCGAACGGCTCCAAACCCAAGCGCGTGGAAATTCGCTTCAAAGTTGATGAGGGTCCACGTGCTGACACTTCCATCGAAGCCCTCGCTGCGCTTCGGCCAGCGTTTCACGCGAAAGGGATCGTCACCGCGGGCAATTCTTCGCAAATGTCAGACGGCGCCGCCGCCGCGGTAGTCATGTCCGCCGAGCGCGCTCGCGCTCTGGGAATCAAGCCGCTGGCCCGCTACGTTTCGTTCGCGACCGCCGGATACAAGCCCGAAGAAATGGGAGTCGGCCCGGTGTACGCCATTCCCAAGGCGCTGAAGATGGCCGGGCTCAAACTTTCTGACATCTCCGTGATCGAACTCAACGAGGCCTTTGCCGCGCAGTCGCTCGCGGTTATCAAAGAGGCTGGCCTGGATGAAGAACGCGTGAATCCGAACGGTGGCGCCATTGCGCTCGGGCACCCGCTGGGCTGCACCGGCGCCAAGCTGACGGCCAGCGTCATCCGCGAAATGAAGCGGCGGAATGCTCGCTACGGCATGGTGACGATGTGCGTAGGCGGCGGCATGGGAGCAGCGGGGATTTTCGAAAATCTCAATTAACCACAGAGGACACAGAGATCACAGAGGAAGTTGTTTATTTTGTGGTAGGGTGCGAGGGTGGCTGCACCATCTGTAATCCGGAAGCCTGTTACTGGCGTTAATGAAATTACGCGCGCGATCATCGCAGCAGCAATCAAGGTACATTCAGCACTTGGACCTGGACTTCTGGAAAGCGCATACCAGACTTGTTTATTGTTTGAGTTGCATAGATCAGGACTAAAAGCGCAAGCCCAAGTCCCCGTCCCGGTGATCTATGACGGCATAACTATAGATGTAGGCTATCGTTTGGACTTGCTTGTGGAAGATTCCGTCATTGTCGAATTGAAGAGCATTGAAGCGTTCACGCCAGTGCACGAAGCACAACTCCTGTCCTATTTGAAGCTCTCAGGCAAGAGTGTCGGCCTGCTGATTAATTTCAACGTTAAGCACCTTAGAAGTGGCATCAAACGGCTGGTACATGGACGCAACTGGAGCCCCTAAAAATCTTTGGTAACTCCTCTGTGCTCCTCCGTGTCCTCTGTGGTTAGATAAGGACGTATGGCGACAACCTCGGCGGTACCCAAGACCAAAATTCCCGGTGGCAGCTTTCTCCTGGAGGAGCGTCGCCCGGAAGATGTGTTTACGCCCGAAGACTTCAACGAGCAGCACCAACTGATCGCGCAGACCGCGGAAGACTTCGCCAATAACGAAATTCTGCCCGCCGCCGACAAACTGGAGCACAAAGATTGGGCGCTCGCACGGGAACTGCTGAAGAAAGCCAGCGACCTCGGCCTGACCTCGGTTGATATTCCTGAGCAGTACGGCGGCGCGGAGATGGATAAAGTCTCGTCCTGCATACTGGCCGATCACATTTCCAAATACGCAGGTTTCGCCGTGGGCTGGGGCGGCCATACCGGCATCGGTACGCTCCCCATCGTATTTTTTGGCACCGAACAGCAGAAGCAGAAATATCTGCCCAAGCTGGCCACAGGAGAAATGATCGGCGCTTACGCGCTGTCGGAATCTTCTTCCGGGTCAGACGCGCTGAACTGTCGCGCTCGCGCCACGCTTTCGCCCGATGGCAAGCATTACATCTTGAACGGCGAGAAGATGTGGATCACCAATGCTGGCTTCGCGGACCTGTTCACCGTCTTTGCGAAAGTAGATGGCGAGAAATTTACTGCATTCCTGGTTGAGCGTTCATCGCCCGGCCTTTCGATCGGCGCCGAAGAGCACAAAATGGGCATCCGCGGCTCCTCCACTTGCCCGCTGATCCTTAATGACTGCAAAGTTCCGGCGGAAAATTTGCTGGGCGAAATCGGCAAGGGACATGTCATCGCTTTCAATATTTTGAACGTGGGCCGCTTCAAGCTGGGGGCCATGTGCGTGGGCGGCGCTCGCACCTCTTTGGGGCATGCCATCGGTTATGCCAAGCAGCGCAAGGCGTTCAATAAGACCATCGCCGACTTCGGCCTAATCCAGGAGAAATTGGCGGACATGGCAGTTGGGATTTTCACTGGCGAAGCCATGGTCTATCGCACGGTCGGCATGATGGATGTGGCGCTCTCCGATATTGATAAGGGCAGCGCCGATGCCAGCCGCGAGATCCGCAAAGCCATCGAAGAGTACGCCGTCGAGTGTTCCGTTCTTAAGGTCTGGGGATCGGAGATGCTCGACCGCGTAGTTGATGAAGTGGTGCAGATCTATGCGGGGTACGGATTTGTGGAGGAGTACCCGGCGGAGCGCGCCTATCGCGACTCGCGTGTGAATCGCATCTTCGAGGGTACCAACGAAATTAATCGCATGATCATTACCGGTTGGCTGCTGAAGCGCGCCATGTCCGGGCAATTACCGCTGATGCCCGCAATCAAGCGGCTGATGGACGAAGTGCTTGCCGGCCCCAGCATGGGCGAACCGCTGGAAGGCCTGCTGGTGGCTGAGCGCACCATGGTTGCCCATGCCAAGAAGCTGGCGCTCTTCGCAGCCGGCGCCGCCTCACAAAAGTACATGCAAGCTTTGCAGGAGCAGCAGGAAATCCTCGGCGCGCTGGCCGATATCATTATTGAGACTTATGCCATGGAATCGGTGGTGCTACGTGCGCAAAAAATGACCGACCGCAATGGCGAGAAGGCCTCCGCACTGGCGATCGCTATGGCACAAGTTTATCTGACCAAGGGGATGGAGAAGATCGAAGCCACGGCAAAGAAAGTGATCGCTGCGGTTGCCGAGGGCGACATGCTCCGCACTCAGCTGGCAATCCTGCGGCGGTTGGGTAAATACGAACCCTTCAACACCATTGCTCTGCGCCAGCAGATTGCAGCCCGCGTGCTGGAAGCGGGAAAGTACGTGAGCGCGTAGTTTCATGACCTAGGCGCGCTGTTGCGCGCCCGCACAGGCGAGGGCGCCTGTGCCCACGTGATTCGAGCGGCGACAAGGCCTGTGCCCACGTGGCTCTTGCTGTTCGGTAACATTCTGCTTGTTTACAAATTTTACAAATTTGTGCCGCCACCTACCTATCAGCCATAATGTTCCGCCAA
This sequence comes from Terriglobales bacterium, assembly GCA_035651655.1. Classification (NCBI taxonomy): domain Bacteria; kingdom Pseudomonadati; phylum Acidobacteriota; class Terriglobia; order Terriglobales; species Terriglobales bacterium. The sequence continues at coordinate 23,286 of DASRFG010000030.1, read as the reverse complement.
TCTTGTAACCAGGAGAAACTATGCGCAAATTAGCATTCGCCGCCCTGATAGTTGTCACACTGGCCTGTATCGCTTCGGCCCAGGACAAGAGCAAACGCCCCAGCCCGCCTGCCAGCGCGCATTGCGCATTCGGCGACGGAAAAACCATTCATGTGGACTACAGCAGCCCGCGGATGAAGGACCCCAAGACCGGTCAGCCGCGCAAAATTTTTGGCGGCCTCGTCCCCTACGACAAAGAATGGCGCACGGGAGCCAACGAAGCCACGACTTTTGTTACAACAGCGGACGTGACCGTCAACGGCGCCAATGTTCCCGCGGGCAGTTACACGCTGTTTACGGTCCCTTCAGAAGGGACTTGGAAGCTGATCATCAGCAAGAAGACCGGCGAGTGGGGAATTCCCTACCCTGGCGAGAAAGACGATCTGGCGCGGGTTGACATGAAGAAGGAAACTCTTTCGAAGCCCGTCGAAAACTTCACCATTTCGTTCGACAAGACGGGTCCAAAATCTTGCCGCATGAAGCTGGAATGGGAGACCACGCGCGCGTACGTGGATATTTCAGAGAAGTAGGCGTTTTATAACTACAGAGGACACAGAGGTCACAGAGGAATTCTAAGTTAACGTCGAGCTTCGTTAACGGCGGGTTTCGAAGATCAGGCTTTTTTGAAAGAAGTCCTCTGTGCCCTCTGTGGTTAAAAGCTTAAGCGGGTTTCCAGCGCAGCACCGGTTTCCTGGCTGCCCCAACTTCATCCAGGCGCGACACTCGTGTATGGTGCGGCGCTTCCAGTACTACCTCGGGCGTAGTTTCGCATTCCTCGGCGATGGACTTCATAGCATCGACAAACAAATCCAGCTCTTCTTTGGATTCGCTCTCGGTCGGCTCGATCATCAGCGCTCCGGGCACAATCAGCGGAAAAGAGGTGGTGTAGGGATGGAAGCCGTAGTCGATCAGCCGCTTGGCAACATCGCCCGTTTTTACGCCGTTTTTAGCCTGCAGACGATCGCTGAACACAACTTCGTGCATGCTTGGGGTTGAGTAGGGGAGGTCGTAGGTGCCTTCGAGGCCCTTGCGAATGTAATTGGCATTGAGCACGGCATCTTCGGTTGTCTGCCGCAAGCCATCCGGGCCGTTAGCCATGATGTAAGCCAGTGCGCGGATGTGCATCCCAAAGTTGCCATAGAATGCCCGCACTCTTCCGATGGATTGCGGCCGCTGGTAATCGAAGCCGAGGGTGCCGTCAGACTTTGTGATCACAACTGGCACCGGCAGGAATGGCTCCAGAAAATTCTTGCACGCCACCGGCCCGGAGCCCGGGCCCCCGCCGCCATGCGGGGTAGAAAAGGTCTTGTGCAGGTTCAGGTGCATGACGTCCACGCCGAAATCGCCGGGGCGGACCTTGCCAACCAATGCATTCATGTTGGCGCCGTCCATGTAAAGCAGGCCGCCTTTATCGTGCAGCACGTCGGCGATCTTGTGGATCTCCTGCTCGAAGATGCCCAAGGTGTTGGGGTTGGTGAGCATCAGTGCTGCCACATCCTCATTCATCTGCGCGACAAGCGAGGGAACATCCACCATGCCGCGCGAGTTGGATTTGAGGTTTTCCACCGCGTAGCCACAGATCGCAGCCGTGGCAGGGTTGGTGCCATGGGCTGAGTCAGGAATCAGGATCTTCTTGCGGGGATTTCCCTGCTTTTCCAGGTAAGCGCGGATCAGCAGAATGCCGGTGAGCTCACCGTGAGCGCCTGCGGCCGGCTGCAGCGTGATCGCCTCCATGCCGGTTATATCGAGCAGGCAATCACTCAGGGTCTTTAGGATGCGCAGCGCCCCCTGAGAAATTTTCTCCGGCTGGTAGGGATGTCCGTTGGCAAGCCCCTCGAAGCGCGCCACCGCTTCGTTCACGCGCGGGTTGTACTTCATGGTGCAGGAGCCCAGCGGATACATCCCGAGATCAATGGCGTAATTCCAGGTGGAGAGCCGAGTGAAGTGGCGGATGATTTCGATCTCGCTCACCTCGGGCATATTGCCCAAGTCTTCACGAGCTGCATCACCCAGCAGTTCGGTCGTATCCACATCGGGAACATCCAGCGGCGGCAGCTTCCACGCCGCCTTGCCAGCAGAAGACTTTTCAAAAATCAGTCCCTCATTCTGGCTGACGTGGCGCGAGGCCTTTCTTATTTTGCTCATCGCACGACCTCTGGGACCCGTTCCCGTTTGCTGCTGGGCTTGTGCTCCAGGCTGCTTAACGCAGCGCTGACCGCGTCGATCGCTTTGCGTGACGTAGTTTCAGTGCAGCACCACAGGGCTGCATTGCCGAGCTCGGGATAGAACTTCTTTAGCGGAAATCCTCCCACGATATTTTGCCCGAGCAGCCGATTATTGATGGCGTAGGAATCTTCGTCGGTTTGTAAGACGAACTCGTTAAATCGTCGGCATCCGGCGAAGAGCACGCGTCCGCTTTGGCTGAACTGCTCGATAGCATATACAGTCTTGGCAAGGTTCTGGCGTGCCAGTTCCTTCAGCCCTTCGCGACCGTAAACTGTCATAAACACCGTAGCCATGAGCGCGATGAGCGCCTGGTTGGTGCAGATGTTGGAAGTCGCCTTCTCCCTTCGGATGTGCTGCTCGCGCGTCGCCAGGGTGAGCACGTATCCGCGTTTGCCATTGCGGTCGCGGGTCTCGCCGACCAGGCGGCCGGGCATCTGCCGGACGAATTTTTCCTTGGTGGCGATCACGCCGGCATACGGGCCGCCAAAGCCAAGCGGCACGCCGAACGATTGCGCCTCCATGGCGACAATGTCAGCTTCGACTGGAGGTTTAACAACTCCCAGCGAGATTGCCTCGGAGATAGCGACCACCAGCAGCGCGCCTTTGCGGTGCGCAATTTCGGCGGCCGCTGAAATTTCCTCGACGGTACCGAAGAAATTTGGCGACTGGATCAGCACGCAGGCGCAGTCTTCACCCGCTGCCTTCTCCAGCTGCGCGAGATCAACTCGCCCATCTTCGCCAAATCCCACCGTGGTCAGCTTCACGCCCTGATGCTGAGCATAGGTCGCCAGCACCTCGCGATACTCTGGGTGCACAGTGCGCGCCAGCGCGACGTGGTGACGCCCGGTAATGCGCATCGCCATCATCGCCGCTTCCGCAGCGCCGGTGGAACCGTCATACATGGAGGCATTGGCGACCTCCATGCCCGTCAGCTCGCAGATCATGGTCTGGAACTCGAAGATTGACTGCAGTGTCCCTTGCGAAATTTCTGCCTGATACGGAGTGTAAGAGGTGAGGAATTCGCCGCGAGAAACAACCGTGTCGATCAGGACAGGCCGGTAATGGTGGTACGCCCCAGCGCCGAGGAATATCGCATATCCGTCGCCGTTTTCTTTCGCGCGCTGCCGGAACCAATCGATGATCTCCGATTCCGCCATCTGCCGCGGCACCTTGAGATCACGCTGCAGGCGGTACTCGGCCGGAATCGGCGAGAAGAGATCGTCAATGGAACGCGCGCCGATGGCGCGCAGCATCTCTTTGCGGTCGGCCTCGGATTTGGGAAGATAACGCATCAGAACATTGAGTGGTCGGGTAATTTGTAATCGGGTAATTTGAAGTGCGTTAATTGCTAAATCTCAGGATCAATCCCGAGCGACCGGTTCGATCCGTCGATTACAAATTACCCAATTACCCGATTCGCAATTACCCGATTCTTCTAGCCTTTCTCCTCTTTCACAAACTTTTCATAATCGTCGCCGGAAAGTAACCCGTCGAGCTCTTTCTTGTTTTTCAATTTGAGCTTAATCATCCACATGCCGTGCGCATCGGCGTTGATCTTCTCTGGATGAGTGGCCAGCTCTTGATTGACTTCGGCCACCGTGCCCGAGGCGGGCGCGTACAGGTCTGAGACAGCCTTCACTGACTCGACCGTTCCGAAGCTCTTGCCGGCCGTCAGCTCCGCGCCGGGCTTGGGCAGCTCGACAAAAACGATATCGCCCAGTGATTCCTGTGCGTGAGCCGTAATACCTACGGTCGCGGTGTCACCCTCAACTTTGATCCACTCGTGCTCTTTGGTGTATTTGCGATCTTTGGGGTAGGCCATGCGTTCTGTTGCCCCTCCGGGGGAGCTGCACTTTCTAGATTTTGGCTTTCGGCCGCTTGTAAAAAGGCGTAGGCACCACTCTAGCGCCCACCGGCTGACTTCGTATTTCCACCTTCAGCTCGCGTCCAATCTCAGCCAACTCAGGCGGTACATACGCCAGGGCAATGTTCTTTTTCAGGAACGGAGCGTGCGATCCGCTGGTCACAAATCCGATTTCTTGTCCGCTGTCGTCTACTACTTTGTAGCCGTCGCGCGCGATACCCCGTTCGATCATCTCTAACCCCACCAGGGTCCGCTTCAGTCCGGCCGCTCGTGCCTTCTCAAGCGCCGCGCGCCCTATAAAGTCAGGCTTCTCCATTTTGCAGAAACGGTCCAGGCCAGCTTCCCAGACATTGATCGTATCTGAAATTTCATGACCATAAAGCGGAAGCTTGGCTTCGAGTCGAAGCGTGTTACGCGCACCCAGACCGCATGGCAGCACCCCGAACTCACCACCAGCTTCGAGCACGCGGTTCCATACCATTGCACTCGACGCGGAATCCGCGGGCACGTAGATTTCAAATCCGTCCTCGCCGGTGTAGCCGGTGCGCGCGATCATCACGTTTTTTAGGCCGCAGACAGTTCCGTGGGTGAACCAATAGTTTTTGATGTTGCCCAGCCGCACGTCGGTCAGTTTCTGCAAGAGCCCTTCGGCTTTCGGCCCCTGGATGGCAATTTGCGTGAAGTCGTCACTCAAATTTTCCACTCGACAATCGAATTGCCCGGTGTTGTCGCGTACCCAATTGAAATCCTTTTCGCGGGTTCCGGCATTGATGACCAGCAGATATTCGTTTTCGCCAAGGTGGTGGACGATGACGTCATCCACGAACGTTCCCTGCGGATACAGCAACGCCGAATACTGTGCCTGCCCAATGGCGGGCCGGGCCGCGTCATTCATGCTGAGGTGCTGGGTGGCCGCCAATGCCTGCCGGCCGGCGATGCGAATATCGCCCATGTGGCTGACGTCAAAAACACCGACCGCCGTGCGCACCGCCATGTGCTCGGCGATCACTCCAGCCGGATACTCCACCGGCATGTCCCAGCCGTTGAAGTCCACCATCTTGGCGCCTGCCTGCCGGTGTACGGAGTTGAGCGCCGTTTTGCGAAGCGTCGGGGTGGTGGTGTCAACCGTGGAAGGCAATACGGTTCCTGGTCTCGTCGAGCGGAAATGTTTGAACTTTTTACGGTAACACGCGCATTTTCAGATGGTCAATTGTGCCGCTGGCAGCAAACTGAGCCACTACCGACTATTTCTCGTTCTGCTGCTGCTTGCGTGCTGCGATGACCGACGGACCGACCTACCCTGTGGCAGGAGTTCAGTAGCTTTGCACTCAAGATGACCGCACGGGTACTATTGGAGACTCAAGTCGGAGGGAGTTACGGCTTGAAACGCGCAATATTAGCCATAACTGGCATTCTTGGCGGGGTTCTCTTTGCCGCTGGTGCTGGCACAGGGATCAGCCTTCTAATAACGCACACATATTGGTCGGCAAAGTACACGATCACTGTAACGCTGGTCGCGCTTTTGATCGCCTACTTCAGTTTCCGCATGGCTCGACGTTCGATTAGCGAGAGAAATCCAAATTGACCCACTACCGCTGGCATTGCATAAACGGGCTTCGTACAGCCTCTGCGAGTACCTCGGTAACTTCGGACCCATGCTGGAGCGCGCTAAAGTATGGCGATGCCCACGGACGCGAAATTTCGCTGTGGTATTTGCGAGCAGGAAGAAAAACACTGCCAATGTGACCGGTATTGTTCAATCTGCTATGGCGAAGATAATGTCCGTCTGTGCCAGGATGGCTGCTTCTACTGCCGGAACTGCCGCGAAGCCTGCGATTTCGAAGCGCAAAATTAGCTTTGAAATCTGAAACTCGAAACTTTCTTCAGATCACTACTGTCTCTTTGTATTCCCCAAACACTCGCCGCAGCGCATCAGAGATTTCGCCCACGGTTGCATAGGACTCTACGGCATGAATGATATGCGGCATCAAGTTATTGCCCGAGCGCGCTGCGTCCTCGACCTGGACGATGGCTTGTTTCCAGGCGGTGTCTCGCTTGGCTCGCAATGCGCGTAGGCGTCCTATCTGCTTTCGCTCCAGTCCTTCCTCGATGCGCTGCAGCGGGACCGAACTATCCTCCTCCACGGTGAAACGGTTCACGCCCACGACAACGGCCTCGAGCCCATCAACCGCCTGTTGAAATTCGTAGGCCGCGTTTTGGATCTCCTGCTGCACGTAGCCGCGCTCAATAGCCCGCAGCATACCGCCAAGGGCATCGATCTTCTCAATGTAGGCATTGGCGCGCGCCTCAATGTCATTGGTGAGAGCTTCCAGGTAGTAAGAACCGGCGACGGGATCAACGGTTTGCGCCGCGCCCGATTCGTAGGCGATGACTTGCTGCGTGCGCAGCGCCACACGCGCCGCTTGCTCCGTCGGCAAAGCCAGCGCCTCATCATACGAATTGGTATGCAGCGATTGCGTTCCGCCCAGCACGGCAGCCATGGCCTGCAGCGCGGTGCGAACGATATTGTTTTCCGGCTGTTGCGCGGTGAGCGTGGAACCTGCCGTCTGGGTATGGAAGCGCAGCATCCATGCGCGCGGATTGCTCGCCTCAAAGCGCTCGCGCATGATCTCCGCCCACATTCGCCGCGCGGCCCGGAACTTGGCTACCTCTTCCAGGAAATTGTTGTGGGAAGCGAAGAAGAACGAGAGTCGCGGCGCGAACTGGTCAACATCGAGGCCAGCGTTCCTGGCGGCAGTCACATAGGTGATGCCGTTGGCAAGCGTGAACGCCACTTCCTGCACGGCTGTGCATCCGGCCTCGCGCATGTGATAACCGGAAATTGAAATGGTGTTCCATTCCGGCACCTGCTGGTTACAAAATGCAAACAGGTCCGTAATGATGCGCATTGCCGATGCCACTGGATATATGTACGTCCCACGGGCAATGTATTCCTTCAGCACGTCGTTCTGTACCGTGCCGGAAATCTTCCGCAAATCCGCACCTTTTCTTTTTGCCACGGCGATATACAGCGCCAGCAAGATGGCTGCGGTGGCGTTGATGGTCATGGACGTGGAAATCCTGGTCAAATCAATGCCGTCGAAGAGCCGCTCCATGTCCTCGATGGAATCAATGGCCACGCCTACTTTGCCCACCTCGCCTTCCGCCAGGGGATGATCAGAATCAAGACCAATTTGCGTGGGGAGATCGAAAGCGACGGAAAGTCCCGTGGTCCCGTGGGCCAATAGATACTTGTAACGTTTGTTGGACTCCTCGGCATCGCCCATTCCGGCGTACTGGCGCATGGTCCACAAACGGCCGCGATACATGGTGGGCTGCACGCCACGGGTAAAGGGCGGCACCCCGGGATAGCCGACATCCCGCTCCTGGTTCCAGTCCGCGAGATCGGCGGGCGTGTACAGCGGGTGCACGTTTATGTGAGAGGAGGTTTCCTGAGTATCTGCCAGGGAAGGACCCGGAGCGGCTGCCGGTGTGCCTGTACCCACGGCCTGCTCCGCGGCTGGTGGTTGCAGATCAGAGCCGGGTTTGACTTTCTCTACCATAGCCCTGATCAGGGCCTCTTTTTTCTCGTCCGCAAGAACGAACTCACGCCGAAATAGGCGAACAGCACCATAAAGCAAGCTGGGGCGATAATCTTCGCAGCTCCCACTTTACCTGCCTGATACTTAGGGTATTCACGCACCAGGGCGACGCAGCCGATGACGGCAAACGACAGGAAAAAGAATCCCACTACTTCCAGCCAAAGCAGATGCAGCACTCGCCCGAATGAGGCCAGAGTGACGCGCCCAGCCTTGACTGCCGCCCCCAGGGTGCGATTCCGTCCCGCCTGTTGGGCAGCTACTCGGGAGGCAACTCGGGCCACCACGCCAATTTTTCGGGCTGTCGAGATCCCCGCCACACCCGCATTTTAGCAGTGCTGCGTAATGCTGAGGGTCTCTGCGAAACTCTCGGGCCTCCACGGGCATCAAAGTGTTTAGAGGGTCGCAAACGGACCCTTTAATACCCCGCAGAGGGCAATGTGGACCAGAAACTAAAGAAACTTATAAAGGAACTGGGTGACGCCATCAGCGAATCGCTGACTGATTCGGAGCAGATCGCTGAAGTCATCTCCCGCATCAAAGCCGACGGCTATGACATTTTTCTCGTTCTTGAGGCGACTATAGGATTCAATCGCCCTGACGAACAGCCAGCCCGCAAGCGCCCGCTGGTCACCACCCGAACCCGGGTACCCGAATTTAAACTCAACACCCACGATTTGAAGTTCCTCAAGGCGCTTAAGATCAGCTCCGAAGACGCCGCCTAGCGTGCTTTTCGCGCGCCTTCCGAAAGTCCCCAGCACCGCGCGCGAGGTTTGCAGTCTTCTCGCACCCATTGTGCTAGCATCTAACGTTCCCGGTGCGGGAACAAGCGCTGTGAGCGCCGTTCCTGTGCGCAGGTTCGTCGCCAGTCACTCGTGCACGGACTCCATGGACCCGCGATGAAAGACACTCTCGGAGTACTGTTGGCCGGCGGCGCAGGGGAGCGCCTTTATCCGCTCACCCGCGACCGGGCCAAGCCCGCGGTCACTTTTGGCGGTATCTACCGCATTATTGATGTGACACTTTCCAACTGCGTCAACTCTGACCTGCGCCGGGTTTACATTCTCACCCAGTACAAAGCGCTGTCCCTGAATCGCCACATCCGTGAGGGTTGGAACATCGTCGCCCGCGAAATGGGCGAATTCATCGAGATATTGCCACCTATGAAGAGGGTGAGCGAAAACTGGTACATGGGGACGGCGGACGCGGTTTACCAGAACATCTATTCCATCGGTTCCGAGCAGCCCAAGCACGTGCTCATTCTTTCCGGCGACCACATCTACAAGATGAACTACGGCCTCATGCTGCAGCAACACCTTGACTCCGGCGCCGACGTCACCGTGGCTACCATCCTGGTTGATCCCAGTGAGACTTATCGCTTCGGAGTGGTGGACATTGATCGCACCGGTCACATCGTTGGCTTCCAGGAGAAACCCGAACGTACCGATATCCGCTCTCCCTACAATCCGCGCATGGTCTCCGCCTCCATGGGCATTTATCTGTTCAACACCGACGTGCTCATTCCGGTCCTGCTGAAGGACGCTGAAGACCCCAACTCTTCTCACGACTTTGGGCACGACGTCCTGCCCAAAATGGTTGAGGACTACAAGGTTTACTCTTTCAACTTTATTGATGAGAACCAGAAGGAAGCACTCTACTGGCGGGATGTGGGCACGCTCGAGGCCTACTACGAGGCCAACATGGATGTGGTCTCAGTCTCGCCGGTCTTCAATCTTTACGACGAGCACTGGCCGATCCGCACTCACCAGCGGCAGTATCCGCCTGCAAAATTCGTCTTCGCCGAGCCGGGGCGCACCGGCATTGCGCTCGATTCCATTGTTTCTGCCGGCTGCATCGTCTCGGGAGGCGTGGTCCGCAACAGCATTTTGTCCCCCGACGTGCGGGTCAATTCCTATAGCGAAGTGGACGCAAGCATCCTGTTCTCCCATGTGAACATCGGTCGGCATTGCCGCGTTCGGCGTGCCATTCTTGATCGCGATGTGCACATCCCTGAAGGCACGGTAATCGGCTATGACACCGAAGCTGATCGCCAGCGCTTCTTCGTTACCGACAGCGGCATCACCGTGGTGACCCGCGATTACTCTTTGTTTGAAAATCCGGTGACGGTGGACTACTTCACCTCCGAATAGACTGCTGCAGCCTCCGCGATACTTTGCATCCGCTGGGAACTAAGTGTAAGTTCGCTACAGCAGGAGGACGTATGTTCCGGTCCCGCCTTGTTCTGCTTCTGGTATTTACTTCCTCACTTTACGCGCAGCAAGCCAAAATCCAACAATCGCCGCGGCAGGCGCTGATTGAAATGTTCTTCAGCGGCGGCCAGGCAGCCTTCGAGACGCATCTGCCGGACGCTACAAAGCTCGCTTTGGTAAAGGCAGGTGCGATGCGATTTGGAGTCCCTATGCTCGGCAGTCTCGGGTTCCACGGCAACGGGCAAGTTGGGGGATTGCAAATTGTTGAAGCCGGTCCCATCCTGGCTTGGAGCCGCGACCCACGCACGGGAGAGAAATTCCAGGTGAACATTGACACAGATGACCTGATGGGCGATCAGGCTGAGTTGGCCCTGTCATTTCACACCTTCAAGGGCGAAGTGGAAGATGCAATGACCACTTTCTATCCCAAAGTGAATCTTAAAATGGCCCTCCAGGGTGGAGTCTGGAAGCTGAAGGAGATCGGGCTGGGCCTGCGCCTGCCTCTGGACGATCCCGAATTTCTCAAGGCACTGACTCAAACGTTTCAAAAACAGGAGTCCGCTACTTCGGGGATGCTGGTGGCCAACGATCTCGGCATTCTACAGAATGCGGAGGTGAAATATAGGGCACTACACCCCGAGCATGGCTTTACTTGCTCTCTGCAGGATTTGGCCATTGTGCGCTTTGGCCATGGAAATAGCAGCGCTCTTGTCCTTGACCGGGCGCTCGCGAGTGGTACCAAGGACGGCTATAAATTCGCCATCGGCGGTTGCGGTAGTCCGCCGGTTACTTCATTCGAGATCACCGCGGTTCCTCTCCAGGCCGGTAAGCCTGCGCTGTGTGCTGATCAGAGCGGCAGCGTCAAATACTCTGCGGATGGACTGGCTGAAACCTGCGTCGCTAACGGGCAGCCATGGGAGGGGCAGCGCGCCACCGGGTTGGGAGTCGTGGCTCACTTCGTACCCACGACTGCAGGCCATGGATCAGGCAGTGCGGAGGGCACGCGGGGACGGGCGACTGTGGTTGTGAGGATGGGTGAGAACGAGTTCACGCCTGCCAGGCTCACCATCGCTGCCGGACAGACTGTTTTGTGGAAGAACACGACCGGCGGAACCCACACGGTGACGCTGCTTCCGGAGCGCGCAGTTAATCCCGGCGATGCCCAGCTTCCGAAAGATGCCAAGCCGTTTGACTCAGGCATCATTCCAAGCGGTGGGACCTTCCGACAGAGCTTCACCGCGCCCGGCACCTACAAGTATTTTTGCTCCCAGCACGAAGACAACGGCATGGTAGGCGAGATCGTGGTGCGCAGATAGTACGGTTCTACCTGCACACTCACGGTGTTTTCCGGGTTACATCGGAGCGAACACATACAGCTTGGTTTCAGTGCCCACATAGACCTTGCCATTGACTACGGTAGGCACAGCCCACTTGGTTGGCGTCCCCAGGCTCGGGCTACGATACAGCTCGGTCGCCAGGTTGGTCGCGCTGTAAGCGTGCAACGTCCCATTCGCGGTAGGACGATCCATCACCCAGACAATCCCATTGCTGGAACCATTTGACGACACCACTGGGTGAGCACCCGGGAAATTAAACACGAATGTGCTTTTTGACCATGGAGTGGTGGACATCATTCCGGTTGCGGGATCGAGCTTGAACGCCTTCATCACGTCGTTGTTTCCCACGAAATACAAATTTCCCTGCCAATAGGCAGGCGTCGTGAAGCAGTGATCGTCCGCCTGCTGACCCGTTGTGCCTCCGATCGCATTATTTACGGTTTGAATAATCTGGCTGTCAGAGGTGGTCTGGTGGTGACCCATAACGTCGCGGTCTACAAGGTAAATCGCCGGCCCTTTGCCACAACCGATCAGCTCGTGGGGATGGCTACCCGATTGAGTTGGAACCAGCAACAAACCACCGGAGCCGAGATCCTTGTCCTGTGCTGAAAGCGTAGCCTGGTTGTAAGGAGTGAAGTAATCCAATACGGTCAGATTCGGGCTCAAGTGAACGAAGCTGTCAGCGTAGTTCTTCACTCCATCCCAAGTGCCATTCGAGGTAGAGACAAACAGATCACCGTTCGCGTCAGCCGATATGCCGGAGCCGCTCATCCAGATAGCGCCTTCGTTCCCGGTAGGGGTGACGTTCCACACCGCAACCTGCGCCAGCGTGTTGGCGCTGTAGGCGAAAATATAACCGCGGTAGGGTGGGGTATCTCCCTGGGATCCGAACGCGATGTAGACGTTTCGGTTCGCCAGCAACAGGCCGGGGCGTTGCATCTGCTCTTTCGGCTGCCATCCGGATGTAGTGATCACTACCGGACTGCCCGCTCGCTCGCTGCCTGTGGTGACGCTCAGCGCGTGCAGCCGGAAGACCACATTTCCACTTTCCAGCGTTTCCGCGACAACGTAGATAGTGCCCGCGGCTGAATCAATCACTGGAGTGCCGGTGATGCCGTTCTCCGGGTAGATGGTTCCATTTACAAAAGCTTGCGAAACCGTAGTTGCACCGGCAGGAAGCAAGCTCGTTTTCCATAGCGGGGCGCCCGCGGTGTCAGCGTCGAAGGCGTAAACACTATCGTGCTCAGTTGCGACGAACACCACATTATGTGTGCCACCGGCGATTGAGATTTTCGACAAGTAGAGTGGCTGCGCGAAAAGATTTCCGTCCACCGGAACGCTGAACTTGATTCCAAAATGAGTGGCGTTCACGTTGGCGGGCGTCAGTACGGTCTCATTGGGCTGTTGCCCGGTCCGCATGTTGTCATTCCTCCAGGTGGTGTAATTCCGGAGGATGGTGCCTGAAACGGTCATGCTTGAACCGGTGGTGTACACCAGGCCGGTGGAAGGATCTGAAGCTTGCACTTCAATGAGGTGAGGCCCCGGAGCGAGATAAATACTCGTATCGAACACATTCGTGTTCCGCTGAATCAGATTCGCGACGTGGTCCACCCACAGCTTCATGTATGTGGCGACTACAGAGCCGTTGTAAGTGGCATGAATGAGCACAGGGGAGGGTACCGTTGAACCGTTGGCCGGATTTTCGATGGTCACGGTGTGGACGGGTGCGATTACAACCTTCGCGGTCCCAGGGTTGCCGCTTGAGTCCTTGGCCGTCACACTGAACGTCCCCTGAGTGGCGCCGGCCGTGTATAGACCGTTGTTGGAGATGGTGCCGCCCGTGGCTGACCAGGTAACCGACAACCCAGCAGCGTCACTCGCCGTGAACTGCTGCGTCGCGCCTGCTATCAAGCTGGTCGCCGGCGGATTCACCGCTAGCGTGGCCACGGTGAAATTCGAAGGCGTGGTATAGACCTGACTCGTAGAAGGATCTGCCGCCTGGACTTCCACAAGGTGCTTTCCGCTCGAAAGGGTGATCGTCGTGTCGAATGTATTGGTGTTCATCTGCACCGTGCCAGCGACGTGGTCCACCCAGAGCTTCATGTAACTCGCGGTCACCGAGCCGTTATAGGTCGCGTGAACGTGGACCGGAGAATTCACCGCCGTTCCGTCTGCCGGACTTTGAATTGTGACCGTTCCGGCAAGAGCTGTTGATACAAAAAACAATAAGCAGAAGAAAACAAATGGCAATCTGGAGATCTTCAGCAGAGAGGACATCGGTGACGGGCCCTTGTATTTGTTATGTTTAGACCTTCTATTACTCCAGCAGTGTTGCACGCCGACAGCCATTCTGGTGAGAGAGAAATGCTGGTTTGCGTTTCTAGAATAGTGCTCACATGCTCATAAATACTGCCAAATAACGGCAGCGGCGTACTCACCTGATTCCCAGCCACCTGTTTCCGAGAAAAACCTCGTTCACTTGCTACAATGCCTCTTTTAATTGCCCTCAGAACTTTTAGGGCTGTGAAACCGTAAGCTCCTGTGGTGGTGAACATTCCCCGGGTCTGGAGCGGATATCGAGGACCAGGAGTTTTTCGAGGGAGTGCTGGTTGGAAGACACCCAGGTCGTGGCCTCGCTACTACGTCGCTGCATCAGCGGCGATGCGGTCGCCTGGGAAGAAATCGTACAACGCTACCATCGGCGTATTTACAACATCTGCTATCGCTTTTCCGGCTCCGCCGATGACGCCGACGACCTGACGCAGGAAGTTTTCATTAAAATGTATCGCACCTTGAGCAGCTACGATGTGGATCGTGGTGCGTTCATCACGTGGATGACCGCCCTGACTCGCAACCTGCTGGTGGACCATTTCCGCAAGAGCAAACACGATCGCCAGACCGACTCGCTGGATGCCGCGCCCTCGCAGGAGGAGGATGGCCGCACCCTGGGCGACGAACTGGCGGACAAGGGCCGAACCCCCGACACCCACATACAAAGCCTGGAGACGGGCCAAATGGTGCATCAGGCCCTCCAGAAGCTTTCGCCGGAGTTACGCGAGGCTGTTGTCCTACGTGACCTGCAAGATATGGATTACAAAGAAATTGCCGTTGTTTTGCGGGTTCCCGAAGGTACTGTCAAGTCCAGGATCAATCGCGGGCGTGCGGAACTTGCACGCCTGCTTTCACGTATAAATAGGCAGGTGGTTTGATGGCAGGCGAAACCCAGTCCGGAATGCATTGCGCAGAGTTTGAGGCCCTGCTCTCCGAGGCCTTGGACAGCACTCTCAGTGGAGCTACGCTAGAGAGATTTAAGGTCCACAGCACGGCCTGCCCGGCGTGCGGCCCGCTCTTCCTCGAGGCTGAGGCAGGCATGCGCTGGCTCAAGTCGGTAGTGGAAGTCGAGCCACCCGCGAACCTGGTCCACAACATCCTCGCTGCAACCACGGGAGTGGAAACTCGCGCCTCCGTCGTCGGGCCGGCAGAAACTTCGCTGGCGGAGAGAGCTCGCGGTTGGCTCACTTCAGTGCTGCGGCCGGCCTGGGGCACGGTAAGCCAGCCCCGCTTCGCGATGTCGTTCGCCATGGTCTTCTTCTCGTTTGCCATCGGCCTGAACGTCGCCGGGGTGAAACTCAGCAGCGTGCGAAACGTGGACCTGCGCCCCAGCGCAGTGCGGCGCGCTTATTACGAGACTTCCGCCAGGGCGGTGAAGTATTACGACAATATCCGCTTCGTCTATGAGATTGAATCCCGGGTCCGCGAACTGAAGCGCCTCACCGGTCCAGAGGAAACTTCGGAGCCTGCCAAGGAGAAAAACCGAAAGAACGATACGACTCAGACTCCCGATCATCACCAGAACCAGAATTACAGCACTTATGATACCCACCCCGTGCTGGCGTCTTCTCCGTTGGAGCACCTGAACCTTGCTCTGGCCGCGCCGGTGATCGGATCGAGGAGGCAAGCATGAACTGCGCCTTCCACGATACCCCGGCTGTGGCGTACTGCCGTACCTGCGGAACGGCTCTTTGCGCCACTTGCAAGCGCGATGTGCACGGCGTGATCTATTGCGAGAACTGCCTGGCCCAGCGCCTGCAGGACGTTCAACCGCCGGCCGCGCCTCCTGGAGCAGTGACTCCCGGACAAGTGGTCGTCGTCTCCAGCGGACCTAATCCTGGTTTGGCCGCGGTATTGGCCGGTTTCTTTCCTTTTGGGGTCGCCTCCGTTTATTGCGGGCAGTACATGAAAGGGCTGGCCGAAATGCTGATCTTCGCCTTTCTGGTGTGGGGGGCAAACAGCGCTCACCCAGAATGGTTGTTTGGCATCGGCATCGCATTTTTCTACGTATATCAGATCATTGACGCGTATCGCACCGCAAAAGCCCTGCAGCTCGGGCAACCGGTTCCCGACCCTTTCGGCCTCTCCGCAACATTCGGCTCAGGCCGGGGAATCAGGGCTTCGAACATTCCGATCGGCGCGTTGATCCTCATTGGTCTAGGAGTCATTTTGTTGCTGGCGAATTTGGGCGTGTTTGAGTTCGCCCTGTTCAATCGCCTGTGGCTCCCAATACTTCTTATCGGACTGGCGGTATGGCAGTTGCTTCGTCGATTCGGCTATGCGGGCGGATCTCGTCCCAGCACCCCAGACCAGTGTATGCGTGGCCTGATGAGGCCCACCGTGCTGTTCACCGTCGGTGTGCTGCTGCTGCTCCAGGAACTGAACGTTATAAGTTTGAGCCGCACCTGGCCCATACTGCTGCTGGTTATTGGACTGGTCAAGATTCTTCAGAGCAACATCTCCGGCACATCTGGCGGTTCAACCTTGCCCCCTGGGGACTCAGCTCCGCCTGCCTCCCCAGAGCAACAGCCCTCCTCGGAGGAGGTAAACCGTGTCTAGTCCCGCGCCCGTGATGGCTCCGCGGTCCCGGCGCTCTTTCGCCGGCCCGGTCGTGCTCATTGCGCTCGGAGTGATCTTTCTACTTGGGAACATGCACGTCATCACCTGGCGCTCGCTGGGAGAATGGTTTGCGCGTTACTGGCCGGTGCTGATCATCGTATGGGGCGTGATCAAACTGCTTGAGGACTACCAGGCGCAGCGCCAAGCCACCCGTCCGTCAGGCATCGGTGTTGGGGGAGTATTCCTGTTGCTGTTCCTCATCCTCGCCGGCCTTATTGCCACCCATGCCTCTCATGTGGATTGGAGAGCGCTGGGTGATGAAGTGGACATCGGGGACAGCCACTTCCCCTGGGCCGGCGGTAACAGTTACAACTTCGACGATCAACTCGAGCAAACTTTTCCTCCCGGCGGCACTCTGCGCGTCGTTTCAGACCGGGGGGCGGTAACCGTTAACCCATCCGACGAAAATAAGATCAGGGTAGTCGTGCACAAACGCATATCGGCCGATAACGAACAGGACTCCAAAAAGATCGATTCCCAGACCCGGCCGACGATTTCAGTTGCCGGCAATCTAATGACGGTAAATGCCAATACGACCGGCGCAGGCGAGCATTCCGTTTCCACCGACCTGGAGATCTTTATTCCCCGGAAAGCACCGGTTGACATTGCCAGTAAACATGGAGATGTAACCGTGCACGAACGCGACGGGGAGTTGAAAGTAGCGGTGACCCATGGCGACGTTGCGATCAGCGAACTTCGCGGTCGCGCCGCGGTGGTCATTCACAAAGGGTCAATCAATGCCTCAAAAATTAAAGCCGATTTAACAGTAGACGGCCGAGTGGATGACGCTACCATTGCGGACATTGCCGGCTCAGTCAGCATGACCGGCGACTACTTTGGAGACATTAACCTCTCGAAAATTGCCAGAGCGGTCAGTTTCAAGTCGTCTCGCACCGAGATGGGTTTTGCCAGGCTGGATGGCGAACTCACCATGCAGTCCGGCGACTTGCACGCCAAGTCAGTGGCTGGTCCGCTGCGGCTCATGACCAGGTCCAAAGACGTGAACCTTGAAGATGTTTCCGGCGACATTCGCCTGGAGGACAGCAATGGTTCAGTCCAATTGCATGCCGACAAACTTCCTCTGGGGAACATCCGGATCATTAACACTAAAGGCGACGTGCAGGTGATGCTCCCGGCCAATGCCAGCTTCAGCATAGACGCGCGGACTCACAGCGGTGACATTGAAAGCGATTTCAGTCAGGTGCAGGTAAATAGCTCCGGAAACCAGACGACGGCGACAGGTGCGGTCGGTACGAACGGAGTCCGCGTGGAAATCGTCAACGACTACGGTTCCATCGAAATCCGCAAAGCAGGCTAGCAGGAAGTGATACGGTCAACTTTTCGTGATTCACGTAGGGGCAGCCGTGCCACCCTCGGCGAGCTTGGCTCGCCCGCACAGGCGAGGCGCCTGTGCCCACGTGAGTCAACTCACGCAATACTTTCCAATTACCCGATCACTCAATTTCAAATCATACTTTCAGGCGTCTTCTCTCTTACCTCTGCCTTCGGTGGTGGGCAGCTCAACAATCGTGAGCTTCCACGATCCCTGCAATTGAGCGACGGTGCTGGCGGGAAGACCGGACGGCTCTTCCAACACCACTACAAACCGTGATCCGGTTGGCCGGAGATGGACGGGAATCGCGTCTGTGGGAATATTCCAGTGAGTTTCCGACACTGCTGATTCTTTGTCGGACTCAACCAGAACTTTGGTATGGTTTCCCGGCAATGGTTCCACAACTTGCACGCATTCACGAATGATTCTTGGCATGGCCGACCTCAACCCTTTTGATAATTGGCGTAGCCAACTTGCATGCTAGGCCCGCATCTGCATCTTCTCTGTTATCAGCCTTTCAATTCTTGAAACTACTTCGTCTACCGAAAGATCGCTGGAATCAATTATGACAGCGTCCGCCGCGGGCGCAAGGGGAGATGCGGCACGCGTTCGGTCCCGGCGGTCCCGCTCAAGCAACTCTGCCGCCATTTTTTCAGCCTGTTCACGGGTTACGCCGCTACCTTGTAAGATGCGCCGGCTCTGTCGGATCTCCGGATGCGCATCCAAAAAAATCTTAACATCGGCATCGGGAAATACTTTGGAGCCAATGTCCCGGCCTTCCATGACCACCCCGCCACCCTCGCCCATCTCCCGCTGGCGGGCTACCATCCAGGACCGCACTGCCGGATGCACAGAGACCCGTGAGGCTGCATCGGTTACATCTTGTTCCCGGATACGCCGCGAAACGTCCACCCCATCGAGCAGAACACGATTGCCCTCGGACGTCGGCTCAAGCCGTATGTCGGAATTCTTTGCCAGGGCAAGCAGCGCCGCTTCATCATCGAAGGATACGTCCGAGCGGATCGCCTTTAGCGCCAAGGCGCGGTACATTGCCCCGCTCTCCAAGTTCACAAGATCGAGCTTGCGGGCTAAGCGGGCGGCGATCGTACTCTTCCCTGCTCCCGCTGGACCATCAATCGCAATAATAGGCTTGCGGCGGCTCTCGCCTGCACCGGATCCGCTCGGGAAACGGTTCATGCCCGGTGCCGGGCTCGTTCCCCAGCCGTAACTCGCTGCCCACTCACCCTGGGCGGCGCCACCTGCACCATGGACCGGTCCCCCACGCGAACAAACTCCAGTTCACGTGCCGCCAGCAATGCGTTCAGCGATTCTTTGACCTTGGAGCGTGGAACAAAGTTACCAAAAAATTCTTCCACTTCCTGCGGCTCCGCGGCAATCACCGAATCCAAATATTTTGAGATGAGCGCGGACAGCGCTTCTGCCACTGAGAGATTAATGCCTTCCCGCACTGCTTCCGGCGACCAGCGGTAGAGCGCATCCCAGGAGGCTCCCTCCCGAGTGTCGTAGTCCACCCGCGCGATCCGAAGCTTCGACCATAGTTCACCCAATGCGTGATCCAAGGCCGCAAGAGAGACTTCTCCCCCGAGCTTTTGGGACAACTTGCGCTTTGAGATCGGGCCATCACGCCGGATCACCTCAAAAGCGTCTCGCGCCAGCGGCGAGTATTCGGAGTGCGTACCCGGCTTGGTCCGCAGCTTTGGATTGCGCTCCCCCACCAATGCATAGAAATACGGGAACACCGAAGCCGCGATCAGAAAATTATTTTCGCCGAAGAGATTGGCCTCATAAGCCGCGCGCTGCCGCAACAGCCGCACCATCAATTCTGTTGCCTCTTGCGCCCGGGGATCGGAAAATGCGTTCTTTGCGATGGGCAGCTGATCGTCAGACCCGACAAATGCTCCCATGAAGGTGGGCGCCAGCGGCATGGGTTTCTGTGGGTACATGAGGCAAAACCCCGCCGATTCCACAAATTGAGCAGCATCCTCAAGGGTGCGAGCGGGATTGCCCGCAATCCGCCATTTTTGTCGCCGAAGCTGCTGTAATTCTTCGTCAGTCATCTCTGGGTCAGATCCGCTTGAAGGCCCGCTGGATATCTTTTACAGAATAACGCAAGACGACCGGGCGGCCGTGGGGACAAGTCATGGGACAATCGGTCTTCGCCAGTTCAGCCAGCAGCCACTCCATTTTATTCTGCTCTAAGGGCATGTTGACCTTGATGGCGGCATGACAGGCAATAGATGCCGCAATGCGGTGAGAGACCTTCTCCAGGTTCAAGGCCTGCTCTTCGGCCGCAATTTGCTCCAGCAACTCGTGAAGCATGCTTTCGATTTGGGCGGCATCGATCCCCGCCGGCGCAATCTTCACTGCGACACTTCGCGAGCCGAATGGCTCGACCTCAAAGCCATTACGAGTAAGCTCGTCGGAGATTTCAGAGAACACTGCCTGCTGCCCCGCCGTGAGTTCGAGGACCAACGGCATGAGCAACCGCTGACTCTCAACCTTTGCTAGGGAGCGCTGGCGCAGAACCTTTTCGAATAGCACGCGTTCGTGCGCTACGTGCTGGTCAACAATCCACAAGCCATCCTCATTGATCGCCAAAATAAATGAATTGCGAATTTGGCCGAGAGGTTTCAGGGTACTGAGCGAGGCCAGTGTCTCGTCCCCTACGTTTTCCTCGGGTAACGGTCCGGCACAGGTGTCTTTGCCCATGTCAGGCAGCGGCGCGGGAGCCATCGCGGGAACTGGCCCACCGAATGTCTGTCGCGGAAAGCGCGCTACCGCCAATGCGGCGTTGCCTTCCACGGCGAAGCCATTCTCAAAACCAAGCCGCTGTGTTTCTGGAGGCAGTTCATTTGGCCGCAATGCAAACTCGCCGGCTGGAGGCGTGTAGAGTTCCCGCCAGGCTCCGGAGACAGGCGCCTCCGCGGGCGCAGCGGAGCTTCCCCAGGTTCTGCTGCCGGAAAGCGACGGCGTGGCCGTCGGGCGCGCGCTGATCTCGGTTGCAAACTGGGGCGCCGGACGCGCCTTCATCAACGCCGCGCGCACCGAGTCGCGAACGAAGTCGTGCATCACTGCGGACTGGCGAAAACGGACTTCAGTCTTTGAGGGATGCACATTAACGTCCACTTCGGCGTGTGGCAGTTCCAGGAAAAGCAGCACCACAGGAAAAACTGTGGGCGGCAGGATGTTGCGATAGGCTTCGGTGAGCGCGTGTTGCACCAGACGATCGCGAATCAGCCGCTGGTTCACGAACACAAAAATCGAATTGCGGTTGAGCTTTTGGATCTCGGGCTTGGAAACGAACCCGTGCACACGAATCTCGCCCGGACCAGCGCTTCGCTCATCGTCCTCATCTGCAACCATCTTCTCTTTCGCCCAGGGTGGCGGTTGGGGCAATCCGATGCGCGCCAGCGGCGCGGCTGCGGCAACCGGGATGAGCTGGTCGAGAGTCTCCTTGCCGAACACCTGATAAATACGTTCCGCGTGGCTTGCCACCGGCGCCGCCACCAGCATGGCGTTGGTCGCCGAGTGCAGCTCGAAATGCTTGTCCGGGTGCGCCAGCGCGTAATGCGTCACCAGAGACGCGATGTGCGAGAGCTCCGTGGACTCTGCCTTCAGAAACTTCTTGCGCGCCGGCGTGTTGAAGAAAAGATCGCGGATTGCGATCGAAGTGCCGGGCGGCAGCCCCATTTCTTCCACGCGCAAAAGCTTCCCACCACTGATTTCGATCAGCGTGCCGGCGACATCATCGGGCGCGCGCGTCTCTAACCGTAGCCGCGATACCGATGCAATCGAGGGCAATGCCTCACCGCGAAATCCCAGGGTTGCTATATAAAGCAGATCCTCGGCATCTTTGATCTTCGAGGTCGCATGACGCTCAAAGGCCAGCATGGCGTCATCACGCACCATGCCGCAGCCATCATCAATCACTTGAATCAGCCGCTTGCCACCCGCCTCGATGTTCACCCGGATGCGCCGCGCGCCCGCATCCAATGCATTCTCGAGGAGTTCCTTGACCACTGACGCAGGCCGCTCCACCACCTCGCCGGCCGCGATCTTGTTGGCCACGTGCTCCGGGAGAACGTGAATTTTGCCCATGAGTTCGTTCGCTGCAGATGAAAAGCTGTTGCTGGAAGATTAAATCAAAAGCGAGCAAATCCAAAGGGAAGTGCATCCCGCCTGAAATGCGTAGGCCCAGCCGCCCTCGGCTGGGCGGCTGAGCGAAGCTCAGCATTGTGTTTGAAGACCGTGCCGAGCTGGCGCTCAGCCGCACAGGCGAGGGCGCCTGTGCCCACGTGAGTTAATATGGCGCCGACCGTTTGTTTGAGCACAAATCCTTGTGCTGCTGTCACATCTGGCAAATCCATTGAAAGCCAAACAAAAATACTTACTCCGGCGCCGCTTTCTTTCGCACCGCAATTCCCAGTTCCCGCAATTGCGACTCGCTCACCGGAGTGGGCGCGTCGACCATCAGGTCAACTGCCTTCGCGGTCTTGGGGAAAGGAATCACTTCGCGCAGGCTGTCTGCACCGGCGAGGATCATGACAATGCGATCAAGCCCAAGCGCGATCCCGCCGTGCGGCGGGGTGCCATACTCCAGCGCTTCCAGAAAAAATCCGAAGCGGGAGCGCGCCTCTTCTTCAGTCATGCCTAGCGCGCGAAAGATCTTCTTCTGGATGTCCTGCCGGTGAATACGGATCGAGCCTGAGCCCAGCTCCGTCCCGTTCAGCACGACGTCATAGGCGAGTGCGCGCACTGCCCCGGGATCGGATTCCAGTTTGTCCATGTCGCGCTCATGCGGCGAGGTAAACGGATGGTGTGCCGCCGCCCAGCGCTTGCCTTCCGCGTCCCACTCGAACATGGGAAAATCGGTGACCCAGAGAAAGCGGAAATCGTCACGCTTGAACACGCCGTGCTTCTCAGCATATTTCTGTCCCAGGGCGACGCGTAGCGCGCCGGCGGCGGTGTAAACCGCATGATCGTGCTGTTTGACCTCCGGCTTCACGCCGCCTTCGGATGGGTGCTGTGGCGGAGGCCCGTTTCCGGCCACAATCACCAATAGATCGCCCGGCTCGGCGCCGGTCTTCTCACGGATTTTGTCCACGGCTTCAGGAAACGACTTCTCCAGACGCTTGATGTCTTCGAAAAGCTTGGCGTCTTTGCGGTCACCGAACAGGGGCTTGATCTCGTCCCGTTCTTTACGCGACAGTTCACCGACGCTGGGGATGCGGATCGCCATCATCGGCAGATCAGCGGCGACGTTGAGCGTCTGCAGGTTCTCGGGCGCGAAACAATCGCGTACATCTGTCATGGCCGGTAAGCGCATGTCCGGCTTGTCGCTGCCATACTGCCGGATGGCTTCATCGTAGGTCATGCGTGGAAATGGCGTCTTGATCTGCGATCCTGCCGCGCGGAACGCTGCCGTAAGAAATCCCTCAACTACTTCAAACACACGGTCGGGCTGTGGGAAGGTCATCTCCAGGTCAATCTGCGTGAACTCCGGCTGGCGATCAGCGCGCAAATCTTCATCGCGGAAGCAGCGCACAATCTGGAAATAACGCTCATATCCGCTCACCATCAGAAGCTGCTTGAAAATCTGCGGCGATTGAGGCAGAGCATAGAAATTTCCCGGCTGAACGCGGCTCGGTACCAGGTAATCGCGGGCGCCTTCCGGGGTGGACCGCGTCATGAACGGCGTCTCGATTTC
>DASRFG010000029.1 GCA_035651655.1 Terriglobales bacterium | reverse complement strand
CATTTCCAGGTGTTTTTCGGAACCGGATAGCACAGCCCGATCAGCATGAGACCGTAGCTGAGGGGCCGGTCAATCGACTCGAATCCGATGTCGATGGAATTGCACTTGGGACACCGGGGCTGCTGGTAGTATTCGCCGACTTCCTGCTCCAGAAAGATTTCCGGTGGGGGCTCGCGCAAGATGCTGAGTGCTTCTTTCGCGTCCTCGGCCTTGACCTGCAGACGCATGTTGCCGATGGCATTGGACCACAGCCAGTCGGCTCGCACCAGCTCCGAATCCGCCAGAAAACACGGGATTCCCGCGGACTCGAGTTTCCCCTTGGCAAGCAACGCCTCCGGCAGATCACGAAAGCGCTCGATGGTTACCAGGCCGCCAGACATGCGTTTCAGGATACTCCAGAGCGTAAGTAGCGCACAGAGGGCTGGTCAGCAGGGCCGCTCCCGCATGCTCCCCATTTTGCTACAATGCGGGCAGTTCCCTACGAGGGGCGCTTAGCTTAGTTGGTTAGAGCGCGTGCTTCACACGCACGAGGTCGCAGGTTCGAGTCCTGCAGTGCCCACCATTCAATTGCCTGATTTCACGGTGCTTGCTGTTAGTTGTTCTTTGACTTCCTACCGGTCGCTTTGCTCTGTGTTGCCCAGAATTGTGTTTACGATCCGCAGCCGCGCATTTACGGGTGCTGGCGCGAGTCTGCGTGTCTGTAGGTGAGCGGCAAAATCGGAAATGTGTTCACTTGTAACCTCCCTCATATCGCGCTCGCGAGAGGCCGCCGGAACTGAATGGGGAAAGCCCCGGCGCGACCAGCCGGGGCCAGCCCTCAATTCAGCTTACAAGTAGAGTTGACTTTAGCGACCTTCGTTGCCGGCGCGGAACAAGTCGGACATGACATGGACGTTGCCATCGCACGCATGGTTCAGGCAAGGAAGACCCAAACCGGATTCCAGCGATTTAAGCAAGGAGAAGTGAGTATAGCGCCGGGAGCTCTGGACGCCATGCACGCCATAATTGGTGTCCACGATTGCCATCACCCGGTTAGTATTCGGGGCCAGACTGTAATCGTTTTCGTCCCACAAGACCATCAGCGCGTTCTTGCCGGCTTGCCATGCCGGAGACTTTTTGATGGCATTCACGATCCGCTCCACAGTGACATCACCCAGGAAGATCAATGCCGGATTAAGGCCTGCCTGGCTGCCGTCGGAGGTGGGATCGAAGTTGCAGAATGCGCCAGCGTTACCCCGGCCGTGTTGGTCGTTGCACTGGTTAGGTGCAATAAACGACAAGCTGGGCACGTGGCCGGAACGAAGATCGGCGTACAGACCTTGTGGGCCGTCAAAAGCGACGGAGTTTCTGAGGCTGTTCCCAGCTTCGCCATCTTGGACGTTGCGGAAGTAAACGAAAGGATTGTGTTTCGCGGCGTAAAGCTTAACAACGTCGCGCTGCGAGAGCGGCGGATTCAAAGTAGGCTTGATCTTGCTGAAATCGGTGTTGTTGGTGAAGAAGCCATCACTGTAATTCACCAGATCGGCACCTTCGACTGGAAGGCTCTCCTGGTAACTTTTCCAGCTTTCTCCAGCCGCGGCGAGTTGGTCGCCAATACTCTTGCCCACGGTGTTTTCGGCGGCAGGAATGGATTGGATCCCATCGATGTTGTTCTCTCCAGGAGGGCCTTGGGTCTCATTGGTAAAGTCAACCGCCACGGTGGCTGCATCTCTTCCAATGCCGGCGATGGGACAAATATTCGGACTGGGCGGATTGTCTGTGTTGGCTGTTCCGGAGGCCAGATTCGTGGTGCAGCTGGCATTGTGCCAATCCGGATCATTGTCGCTTAGCACCCCGAAATTGGATCCACCCACCACTTCCAGATAGTTGGTCAAACTGGGATGGGCGACCGCAAAATAGTTGGTCGCTAAATTCGCGGAGCTTGCCAGGCGGTTGATGAACGGTGCGTTTGGGTTGTGAAAAATCTGACTGAAACCGTGATTCTCCATTATTACAACGAAGACGTGGTCCAGATGCGGAACACCTTTTGGGCTGGGCCCCTCGCCGGCGAAAACCACATTCACCAGCGCTGTGAGCACGAGTGCCATCATTGCGGCATGTTTGTTCATGTGCTTTACCTTTCCTTTGAATTGGGTGGGACTGGACGGTGAGAAGTTTAGTTGGGCCTTATTTCTGTGTTATTAACACGAAATGAACATTTGGTTACCTAACACGAATTCCCGTAGTTTCCGCACCGGAAGCCCAGCTTACGATTTCACAATTTTTTAACAGGCCGTTCATCGGGGCTTAACCTACGCAGCCCATTGGGCCAGTAATCTTCTTCCGCTGCTTTAATTCAGGAGGAACCCTAGTGTCCGTTCGCCATCTTCCCGCCGCTGTGTTTCTGTCTTTGTTATTGGTGCTGTCGGTTTCATTGGCAGCTATCGCCGAAGAATCCAGGCCCAACATCAAACACGTGCTGCTGATCAGCGTTGACGGGTTGCACGCCCTCGACGTGGCTCGGTACGTCGAGCAGCATCCGAATTCCGCACTGGCACAACTGTCGCGGCACGGCATTACCTATAGCAACGCGCGCACACCAGCCAACTCCGATTCTTTTCCCGGTCTATTGGCGCTGGTGTCAGGTGGATCGCCGGTCACCAGCGGGTTGTTTTACGACGTTAGCTATGACCGCACGTTCTTCGATCCCACGAATACCACCTGCTCGGGTGGAGCCGGCAACGTAATGATTTTCGACGAGAGCATAGATAGGTACTCGGGAAACGTTTCCCCGGACGTAATCGACCCTACGAAACTGCCGCGGCGCCGCAATGCACAGGGCAACTGCGTGCCGGTATTCCCGCATGAAGCACTCCGGACCAATACCATTTTCGAAGCGGTCAAGGCGGCGGGTGGAAGCACCGCATGGGCGGACAAGCATCCAGCCTATGATTTGGTCAACGGACCGTCTGGAAAGGGAGTGGATGATCTCTTTACACCAGAAATTACGAACGTTGACGGATTCGACGCCACGGTGAGCGTGGTTTGCACGGTTGCAAATGACCAGAAAAAAGTCGCGGCGATTATTAACGAGATCCACGGACGCAGGCACGATGGTTCGCGCGGACACGGCACTCCTACCGTTTTCGGCATGAACTTCCAAGCCGTCAGCGTGGGGCAGAAACTCGCCAAGGACAATACCGATGGCAGCTGTGTTGGCGATCCTCTGAGCGGCAAGGTGGGTGGCTACGTGGACGGCACTGGCGCCCCGACCGAAGTTCTCGCCTATGGATTGCAGAAGACGGACGAGGCCCTTGGACACATGATTCAGGCACTCAAGTCAGAAGGCACTTACGACTCAACCCTATTCATCGTCAGCGCAAAACACGGACAGTCGCCGATCAATCCTAAGTTGACTAACAAACCTGGTCACTTCGCTGACTTGGTGGGAGCGCTGCCAGACGGCACCACTAATCCTGCCGCCATCGCTGTCACCAATGCAGGAAGCTGCTCAACCGGCCCCTGCGGCTTGGTCCAGGACGACGACGTAGCTCTAATCTGGTTAGCCGACCAGAGCCAGACGTCAATTGTCGCCAAATACTTAAACGCTAATGCCAAGCAGTTGTTCATAGAGGAAGTAATGGCGGGGACGGAACTGAAGCTAAAGTTTAACGATCCTGCCCACGACACCCGCACCCCGGACCTCATTGTGCAGCCCGCATATGGCACCATCTACACAGGGTCGAGCAAGAAGAATGCCGAGCACGGCGGATTCAGTTTCGGTGACACCAATGTGGCACTGATTGTCTCTAATCCGAGATTGTCTTCACGAGTGGTGAAGAGCCCGGTTGTGTCATCGCAAGTTGCGCCGACAATTCTGCAATCACTCGGAATTGATCCCCGATCCTTGAAGTCAGTCCGCGTAGAGCAGACAAAGACATTGCCCGGTTTGCAGTAACTAGTCTTTATCTTTCAGGAGCCTGGTAGCCGGTCTTGAAGTAGGCATGTAGCGGCGTGTCGGGTGCTGAGGAGGTGACCTGAACCTTGATTTTCCGCCATTTGCCATCATGAGTGACATTACGGGGGTGGTAGCCGAGCACGTACTGATTGCGCAACTCCAGGCTGATGGCGCTGGCAATGTCGGGAAGCTCTCTGGCGTTGTTCACGGTTATGGTCTGGCCGCCGGTGGCTTCGGTGATGTGGGTCAGCAAGCGCTTGCCGGCCCACTCTTCCGGGGTCTTGAAAACCGTGCCGAAGATGCCGATCGCATAAATCTGCACATCGGTTTCCTGGACCAACTTCCTGATCTCGGCGGCCGTGTAGCGGCTGCGATTATCTCCACCATCGGAAATAATCACCAAGGCGCGGCGCTGGTAGCGCGCCTGGCGAGTTTTCGCCAATCCCATGTAGATCGCGTCCAGCAGCGCGGTGTGGCCGGTCGGTACGGCAGAAGCCAGCGTTGCCCGTATGTGGCCAATTGACTGGGTGGCGTCAGCCAGAAGCTTGGGACGGTCGGAGAATGCAACCACAAAGTAATCGTCCTGGGGGTTGGCAACGTTGAAAAAGTCTCCCAAAGCCTCGCGCGCCAGAGCGATTTTGTCCGTCATGCTCTTGCTGAGATCGAGAATGACGCCAACTGAAATGGGGGAGTCCTCGCTGGAAAAGTACTGGATCTGCTGTTGCTCGCCCGCTTCGTATAACGCAAAGTCGTGTTTTCCCAGCCCGACGATAGTGCGATTCGCACCATCCGTGACCGTTACTGGTACCAGCACTAGATCCACGTCCACTCGAAAGGGATTCGACACCCGGCGGGGTTCGACATCGGCAGAGATCAGAGGTTTATGGGGAGGCGGCTTGAGGGGAACCAGATGAACGTCATCGCCAGTCTGCGCGGGGAGTGATGAGGTCAAGCACATACAGATCAAGCACACCCAGGTGATGCGGTGAGCAGTCGTGACACGCAGAGCGCCAAAGCGGGGGTAAGTCGCCATAAGAGAAAGGTGGAATTTCCGCGCATCGTAGCACAATCAATCGCCGGCTTCGTCTGAAAAATTTTGCAGTGTAGGCAGGGCGCCAGTCGAATACCTTAGAAAAGAAAGGGCACCCGCCCGGGCGCCCTTTGTACGTGTTGAGTGGTAAGCCTACGACGTGGCTAGAAGCGGAACTGTGGACCGAACGTAATCTTCAAGTTGTGGTTGGCGCCATTGTCAAAGTAAATTTGGTCGCCGACCTCGGCCCGGACTCCGAACCAATGAGCGAAGAACTCAACTCCCGCTCCCGGATAAAACACGCCATTCGTGTCTCCACTGGGAACCGAACTTAGGGCACCGGTGAATCCACTGAACGGGCCCTTGCGAGACACGTTGAAGTTCAGAAACCCGCCTTTGACGGTTACGAAGGCTTTTACCGGCCCTATACCGGTCTGAATCTTCGGCCCAAATAATCCATTCAATAAGCGAAGCCCGGAACGGCTGAAGCTCGCACTGCCGCTGCCGTTGTTCGTATTGATGGTTGTGAAGTTGCGCTCGAAATCATAGGCCATGCTGCCTTCGAGCTGCACAAACCTGTTCAGATTGAATGCTAGTTGTCCACCCACGCCCCAGAGATTTCCGTTCCTGAGGTTATGCAGGCGAGTGTAATCAGCAAAGACCCCAAATTCGCCGTGCTCTTCTTGCGCCCAGACTGCCGGCGCAAACAGTGCCAACGCCAGAATGATTCCTGCGATCCGTTTCATGCGTATCTCTCTCCTCTTACCTTTATCCGCATCGCCCTTCCCGCCTCTACTGACCGGTCTTTACCGGGGAGTAGCAGGTCAGTTAAGGGGGACGATACATACGATGTAGAGGAACTTCCTCGGGTGGGCCGCCTCTGCTGATCAAGAAGCGCTCTGAAGCAGCGTACCTGCAGGGAGGGAGAGTAGTTCCATAAACACCAAGAACTTGCGGCAGGTGAATTGAAATAGTGAGCTGGCAGAGATGCTGGATGATGCGAGTCTGAATTCAAATAGTGAGCTGGCAGAGATGCTGAATGCGAAAACGAGAGTTAGTTCCGGGCAGAGGAGTCTATGCGGGCAAACTTGAAATTGACGGTGATCTGCACGTTGGAGGCTTGGTCAGCCCTCCGGTGTGGCTGGTAGCGCCACTTCTTGATTGCTTCCATCGCTGCTTGGGCCAGCAGCGGATTGCCGTTGAGGGCGCGGATGTGCCGCAGGGACCCGTCTTCCCCAATTACCGCACTCAGTTCCACCGACCCTTCCAACTGCTGCAGTCTGGCTGCCCCCGGGTACACTGGTTCTACGGTGCGCACCGGCCGTTCTGCACCGCTGGATCTTACGCCGCCCGCCAAATTTCTGGGAAAACGAAAGTCGGGTGGCCCGTTCTCGGCCCCGCCGATCTCCTCGATGACGTCCACCACCGACTGGGAAATTGCGGTGACGTTCGCCTGATCTGAAAGCGCGTGGTTGGGCGGCGCTGCCTCTGCCTCTCCGCTCACAATCTGGGGCGTACCTACACTAATCGCGGGGCCCGGTTCAGGGGTTGTGGTTTTTATCGGCTCCTGAGAATCCGGCACCGACCCGGCGATTCTCGGGGCAGCTTCAAGGGCCGGTCCTTCAGGGCTGGCGAGGACAGTATTGTGTCCGGCCTCAGGGCGCGCCTCTGCCCATCGCGAGATTTGCCATACCATGAGCAACACAAAAGCGAAAGCCGCTGTGAGCACATACTTACGATTTACCGGGTCAGTGGCCCAGGCCAGAAACACAGGAACCAGAGCAGGCCGCTGCGCCGCTGCTGGAGCGGGAGCGATCGGAATCTGCGGGCCTAACACTGGCGCATTTTCAACTGTTGGAGGCTTGATCACCGGCTCCGGAGTTGGTTCACGTACGACGGACGACTCAGCAGCTGGTGGTTTCCGCTTACGCACTATTCGCCGGTCCTCCGCGTGCATTCCCAGAAGGGCAAATTCATTGACCAGGGCATTGACGTCCACGGTCGTCGGGCGTTGCTGAATGTCGTCTTCATTGGAATCGTAATGGCCCGAATCAGCTACCCGCGGCACAGTCGCCTGCACTTCGTCTGGAAGGTTGCGCGTCATGACAGGAGGCACCACCTGAAGTGGCGGCGAAATTGAGGGTGGGAAAAAGTCTCCAGGTATTCCCGCCGCCTTCGCGTAGGGCACGGACTCTTCATCCTCCTGCTTGTTTTCTACGGAAACCAGTGGTGGACGGATTTCACTGACCACATCGAACTTCGGTAAAAAAGCCGGCGCTCTCTCTTCAACTGTTTCGGGCACGAGGCGTGGATCTTTATCGGTTAATCCTCGGCTCGCGACCACGAAATCCATTTCACTGCACACTTGCGCAAGGATGGCCGCATCGATAAGCCGGTTCCCCAGAGCATGGCCCAAGGACAAGGCGTTGAAACAAAGATTGTTGATGATGCGGGGTATCCCTTGACTGCGCTGAAAGATGGTTCGGCAAGCTCTGGCTGAAAAGATTGGGTCCCCGAAATAGCCGGCCACTTCCAAACGGTGCCGGATATAGTCCTGCACCTCTTCCTCCGACAACGGCTCCAGCCGGATCAGGTGCGCGATCCTCTGGCGTAATTGTGTTAAGTCCGGGTCGGCCAGTTTCTCCGCCAGTTCGGGTTGTCCGGAAAGGACGATGTGCAGCAGCTTGGAGTCTGGAGTTTCGAAATCCGAAAGAAGACGTATCGCTTCGAGCACGTCCGGCCGCAAATTCTGCGCCTCGTCAACTACCAGGATGACATGCTTGCCGTGCTGTGCCTCCTCCAGGACCATGCGTTGGAACAAACCGTTTAGTTCCACGAAATCGTCTTTTTGAATGCCGAATCCAAATTCGGCGATCAGATAACGCATGAATTCGCGGGGATTGCATTGCGTTTGAAATAAAAACGCGGAGCGCGTGGTGCGAGCGTGCCGCCGCAACATGTCAAACAAGAGGCTGGTCTTGCCCATGCCGGGCGGGGCGACCACCGCCGTGAACCCACGTCCGGCGCGAATGTCTGAATCCAGGATGGCTTGCGCTTCGCGGTGACCCGGGCTGAGATAAAGAAATTGCGGGTCGGGAGTCACCCCAAAGGGTTCCTCACGCAAGCCATAGAACTGAAGGTACATAGCCATTTATCTGCAAGTTTTGGGCCATGCTATAGCCCTAAAACCCATATAAGGGTACAACAATTACCCCGCAAAAGGTGCAAAACCCTGCAGCTATGGACCCGAATCACGCCAGTTATTGGGGGAATTTCTGAAGGGTGTATCAGCGACGGCCAACGGCCTGCGCTCGTACGCGTGGCGAGGCGCTGGCCTCGGGGTTCACCGCTGCTGCCCAGGATGGCGGAACCGGCAGTGACGATACCAAGGCGCGGGTGTAAGCGTGCTGGGGAGAGGAAAAGATTTCTCGCGGCGTGCTGCACTCTACGATGCTTCCCTGATGCATCACCGCAATGCGGTTGGCGATGGTAGCCACTGACAAAAGATCGTGGCTGATATAGAGAATGGCCATGCCGAGGTCGCTGCTGAGCCGCTGGAAGAGTGCCAGGATTTCCGATTGCGTAATGATGTCCAGCGCGCTGGTGGGTTCATCAGCGATGAGCAGCAATGGGTGATGCATTACGGCCATGGCAATGAGTACCCTCTGTGCCTGGCCCACACTAAGCTCGGATGGACGACGACTCAAGAAGTCATCGTCTGCCGGCAGCATTACGCTAGCCAGCGCCTTTAGCACCTCACGCCGGCATTCGTCCGCCGAACCGCTGCGATGCGCCTTCCAGGTTTCGGCCAACTGTGTGCCGATGCGAAGGGCAGGGTTGAGCGAGGCGATGGGGCTCTGCAACACCAGGGCGATTTCTTTGCCGCGCAGCTCCCGCATTTCCCGCTCATCCAAGTCCATCAGCTCACGACCGCTGAATTGAACCTTGCCTGTCGCCCTGCCGGCCTTCAGATGAAGCAGCCGAAGAAGCGCCAACGCAAGGGTGCTCTTCCCACAGCCGCTCTGCCCCACCAGTCCTAGAATTTCTCCGGAATTGAGCTCTAGCGACAATCCGTTTAGCACGCTACTGCCTTCGCGATAACGAGCAGCCAACGAAACTGAAAGAAGAGGCTCGGTCACTATCGGCTCCTCGCCACGTCAGCGTGAGATTGCAGGTAGAGCTCATCAATGTTCCAGTAAGTCTGCGGGCGAAGCACGCTGGGCTGTGCGTTCCGAACCGTACTGGCGATGCCAGAGAGTGCGTCTTTATTCAACAAATAGATAAACGGGTTTTGTTCGCGAACAATCTCCTGTACGCGGTCAAAATATTGCTTGCGCTTTCTGACGTCAGAAGTAGAAGCCTGGGCGCGTATAAGCCGGTCAATTTCAGACTCCCATGCCGTCGCCGGGTTCTTCTGCTGGGGGTTCCATTGATGGTCAGCGGCGGAGCTCAGCCATACGTTCATCTGGACGTTGGGATCGAGTTCGGTGTTGACCAGTCCCAGCAAACAGGCCTCGTAGTCGAAGGTCCGCGAGATGCGCTCCATAAGCGACGGGAAATCCAAAGTGACGATGTTCAGCCGAATGCCGATCTTGGCGAGGTCTTGCTGCATCATGGCTGCCATTGCCGCACGATATTTGTTCCCGGCATTGGTGATCACAGAAAATTCCACCGCGTTGCCGCCGCGATCTTTTAATGTGCCGTCCTGCAATTTGAAGCCGTCTTGTGCAAGCTCCCGAATCGCGCTCTGGGGATCGTAAGCCTGGGCTTTCAGCTTGGAATTGAACCAGAACGTATTTGCGGGCGAGATCGGGCCAAAAGCCGGGTGAGCATGGCCACGAAAGACGATGCGCGCCATATCTTCGCGATTGATTGCCTTAGAAAGGGCCTGCCGAAACATGGTGGATGCGAACCAGGCCTTCTTGTAAGCAGGAATCGGAGCCGTAGGAACCTGGTTGAGCCACATCATTTCGGGATCCAGCGAGACTCCTGCATCATGCGCGGTGGACTCGGCTTGAGAGGAAAGCCTGGAGAAATATTCGGGATCGAGCGAGTTGATCAAGTCAACTTCGCCGCGCACAAAGTGGAGCATCTCCAGGTCGCGGTTTTGTTCAACCTCAATTCGGACAGAATCCAGGTACGGCAAGCGTCGTCCGGCAGCGTCATGCTTCCAATAATTTGGATTGCGCTTGAGAAGGACGTACTCGCCCGGTTTGTAATCGGCGATGTTGAAAGGCCCCAGTACTGCCATCTCCTTCTTCGGCGAGGTGGAAGACATAATGGGCACTTGATCGAACAAGCGATCCAATCCCGCCACCGGTGCAGGGAATCTGATGGCGACACGATCCGACGCCAAGATGCGGACATCAACATCCCCAGGTCCTGAGCGGAACGGATCGGCGGTAGAAGAGTGCAGGTTGGGATCCATGAGCCGGCGCACGGTGTAGGCCACATCGGTCGCGGAAAAAGGAGAACCGTCCGAGAAGTACAAATCTCTGCGTAACTTGAAGGTGATGCGCTGTCCGTTCTCGGAGACCTTCCAGGAGAGCGCCAGCTGCGGTTCAAGTTGTTGGGTCACCCGGTTGGTGCGGACCAGCACACCGGCGGTGAGATAGCGCACGGTGTCTGATGGGTCGTCATCCACCAGGAGCGGATCAAAAGTTTTGGGTTCGGCGCGCACGCAGAATCTGAGCTCGCCTCCGTATTGTGACCACGCGGTGCAGCTTGCAAACAGCAAACCGCAGAGCACTAGAGCGTGCAGAATACTTTTCTTCATGAGGGCAGTTCCTTACTCGAAAGTGCGACCTGAAAACAGGTGACTACCGCGACCAGAAGAAGCAGCGGTACAAACAACCAAGGCTGGGAAGCGGCGGAGTAACCTTCAATCTCCCGCAGCAGACTTCCCCAGGAGGGCAGGGGCTCGGCAACACCCAGTCCCAGGACTCCGAGGTTGGCTTCGGTGAGAATGAATACGGGAATCGAAATCCAGAATTGCGCCAACAGCACGGGCGCGAGGTTGGGGAAAATGTGGACTGCAAATACCCGTGGACCGCTGACACCCGAGGCGCGGGCCTGAAGGACAAAATCCGAGTTGCGCAAGGTACGGCTGCCCGCGCAAACGACGCGCGCCGCGGCGGCCCATCCGAGAATGCCCAGCAGTGCGAAGGTAATTATTACTGACGCAAGGGGCGACACATTCAGCGGTAACATCGCCCGCACCGCGACCAACAGGAACAACCAGGGCAGCGATAGGAACAAATCCGTCACCCACATCGCCGTACCCTCAAAACCTCCGCCCAGATAGCCGGCCAGGCCGCCAATCACGCCGGCAAGCAGCGTCGAAACCAGCGCCGCCGCGGGCGCCAACAGAAGAGAAATCCTGGTTCCATACAGAAGGCGCGAGAACCGGTCACGGCCGAGGTCATCAGTTCCGAGCCAATGCCTTGCCGAAGGTGACGCTCCAGGCAGATCGCGAAATTGCTCGGCGTAGGAGGCAGGAGCAATGAAGTTTGCCAAAAGGGAAGCAGTCAGTACCAGGCCCAGCAGGCAAATTGCAATCCA
This sequence comes from Terriglobales bacterium, assembly GCA_035651655.1. Classification (NCBI taxonomy): domain Bacteria; kingdom Pseudomonadati; phylum Acidobacteriota; class Terriglobia; order Terriglobales; species Terriglobales bacterium. The sequence continues at coordinate 117,658 of DASRFG010000029.1, read as the reverse complement.
GCGCCCGGTGTTCACGCTGCGCCTCGCCACATTGAGCGGCCGAGCAGGTCAGAAGCCGAATTTATGGTGACCGTAATCAAAGTGACCAGCGTCGTGAGATTGACCAGCAGCACCAGGTCACGGCCCAAGGCGGCTTGCCAGGCAAGCTGGCCGATGCCCGGCAGATCGCACAGGGCTTCTACCGGAATCGCTGCGCCGATAGCCAGAGTCACAGATATCGCCACCAGAGCCAGCATCTGCGGAGCACTAACCGGCAGCACATGCCACAGAAACACGCGCACTTCGCCCAGTCCTTTGCAGCGGGCCGCCAGTACGTGAGGAAGCTCATAACTGCGCAACATCACATTGCGCGAATAGCCGAAAATCTTGGGAACAACCACCAGCGCAAGCGCCAGACTGGGAGGCGCCCGAAGAAAGACGAACATGAGCGCCAGCACCGCTGCGGGGACCGCAAGCAATGTGGAGGTGAGGCCACCGGCAAGCAGATTAAATTGCCACGAGTGCAGCATGACCGCTGGGACCACGAGCAGCATCGCAATCGTCCATCCCACCAGCAACCCGATTGAGACTTGGCGCAGCGTGACCGGGAAGCGGGTTGCGATCAACTGGGCGGCCGGACGGTTGAGAGTTCGTGAAAAGCCCAAGTCGCCGTGCAGGAGACCTGCGAAGTAATGGCGATAGAAATTCGGCAAATTATTTTCGGTCCGAAGCTGCTGGCGCAGGGCGGCAACGCTCTCCGCACTTAGACGAGGGTCGAACTCACGCTCATCAACGCCTGCCCCAGGGGAAAAGCGCACTAAGGTGGCTCCCAGCATGCCGCCTAGAACGGCGGTCAGCAGGATGGTTGCGATATGTTTGATAAGCCGCTGCACCATGTTTTTTTTTGGCCTTCAATTCACAGGACGTGAAGTGTTGCTTGCACCCGCAGCGGCGGCAGCGCTTCTCTGCTGATGATGCTGCTGCTTCATGATGTACATGCGGCGGTCGGCTTCGGCCAACAACTCCTCAGCGTCTTCGCCGTCGTCCGGATACACAGCCATGCCGGCGCTCAGCGAGATCAACTGTTCGCCGCAAACTTCGCGTCCGGCGAGAGTTGCAATTTCAATTGCCTGGTCCACTTTCTGCTGTGCCGCGTCCGGTTTCAGGCCAGGAGCCACAATCACGAACTCGTCTCCGCCCATGCGCGCCACGTAGTCATATTCGCGACAGGCGTCTTTTAGCCTCTGGGAAAAAACCCGCAGCACGCGGTTTCCTTCCAGGTGGCCAAAGCGGTCATTGATCTGCTTGAACCCATCCAGGTCGCAGACGATCACGCTGACCGCTGAATTGGTCCGCTTGCAGCGCGCCAGTTCGCGATCCAGATGCAGAAAGAGTGAGCGGGCGTTGGGCAGTTCAGTCAGGTAGTCAATGGTGGCTGAACTTTCTGCCTGCTGGTACTTCATCGCGTTCTCAATGGAAAGCGCGACTTTGGAACTTATGGCCAGGAGGATGCGCAAGTGATCGGAAGTAAAAGCATCCTTCTCGGCGTTGTAAAGCGTGAGCACTCCGATGACGCCGCTCAGCCCTTCAAGCGGTACAGCGAGAGCAGAGCGCAAGGTGCTGAACTTTGAGGGATCGTTCAAATAACCCGGCTCGACTGAGGGATTCCCGTTGATGATGGCCTTCTTGTTCTCTGCCACCCATCCCGATAGACCTTCACCGAGTGGAATCTTTAAGGACGCAAAGAGTCGGAAGTTATCGCCGCTAACATGCTCAGGGACCAGCTTGTCCTCCCGCCGAACATAAATTGCGATGGAATCGTAAGGGACAAGTCGCTTCAGTCGGGCCGCCAACACCGACAGGGTGTCATCGAGACTCAGTGAATTGCCCAAGTCCTGGCTGAGTTCGAACAAGGTTTGCGCTTCCTGCCGGGCGGCGGCGATAGAGGAGAGAAAACTGCTCTCCCGCCTCTGCATGGGTCCGGACTTTGTGGGATTGGTTTCTTCAAACCCGGTGGCTGGAGCCTTGCCGCGTTCCACACGAACTCTGGTGGAGAGTTTCGTACGCTCGTACGGTTTGGAGCGCGCCTGGGCCAGCTTCTCCCATTCGACGTAGTGCTTCTTTAAGACATCCACCACCTGGGGATCGAAGGCGGTGCCGGAGTCTGCGACCACCCGCGCCAGCGCGTCCTCGAGCGGGAGTGCCCTGCGATATTGGCGGTCGGAGGCCAGCGCGTCCAGGCAATCCACGGCGGCAAGGATGCGTGCTCCGATTGGGATTTCCTCGCCCTTAAGTCCATTAGGATATCCGCTGCCGTCCCATTTCTCGTGATGTGCAACCACAATCGGCCCGACCGGGTAGGGGAACTGCACGCGCTCCAGTATCTCGGCGCCTACCAGGGGATGGATCTTCATCTTCTCGAATTCTTCGGGTGTCAGCTTTCCCGGCTTAGAGATGATGTGCTCAGGCACAGCGAGCTTGCCAATATCGTGCAGTAATGCCGCCGCATGCACTGCTTGATTTTCGTCTTCCGTAAGATCTAGTTTTTTCGCCAACTCAGTGGCGTAAATTCGCACCCGCTGCAAGTGATCGTGGGTGGTGTGGTCCTTGGCTTCGATGGCGAGCGCAAGCGCCTCAATGGTGCGCAGGTGTAATGAAGCGATCTGCTCCACGTGCTGCTTTTCGTTCTCTAATTTTCCCAGATAGAGATGGTATGAACGGTAAATGAGATAGACCGGCGGCAAGACCAGCAAAGAAGTTTGCCAGCCAATCGCGCTATTAACCCAGCTGACCATGGCGGCGATGGTGGCGCCCACCAGGTAATACGGAAAAGACCAGAAGTAGCACTCCGACCAAATCTTGCGCAGCGATTTCTCTTCGGTGAGCGCAATGACGGCGGCGACGGGAACTGTATTGGCGACGAAGTACACAGCAGCCGACAACATCAGCACCATTAACAGGTAGTGGCTGAACCAGTGCCGGACGATGGTGTGGTAAACCCAGTAGGAAACGGCGATGGCCACTGCCATGTTGCACAGGTTGAACGTGACCTGCACCCACTTGGTTTGACCTTTCGCATTCCAAAAATACTGAACAACGGTGGCGAGACATCCCAGGAGCAAAGTTTCCGGCAGCGTTAGTTCAACAATTCCAATAAGGATAAAAAGAAAGTTCACTGACATGGTGCCGGTGATTCCAGGCAGCGAGACTTTCAGGATGGAAGCGAAAAGGGCGACTGCCAGATAGCCGAGGAATCGGGCGGGGTCAGCGGAATGAAAGCCAAGCGATCCAACGGCCAGTATCGCGGTCCCGGCGAGGACCACCATGCCGATAAACACTTTGGCCCTATTGGACATTCTGGCTCCACTCTGCGTGAAAGTGCGCGGCAAACGTTCTCACGCAGCAAACGAGCTACGCCCGCGTCAAAGTGGGGGGAAAGCCGGCGCGCACGAGGGGGTTCGGCTCATCTTTTAGTGGGCGCGTAACTCAGTTTTACAGCATTTCTAAAACCATCCGAAGTTACTGAAGTCATCCCTTAAGGCCCAATTGGCCCGCTCTCAAACTCCCTGTTTAGGAACTTGAGAATTACTGCGGTAATGTCGAATTTCAGGGCTGCTCATGCGACAAATGATCAGTCCCGTATGACGACACCCAATCAGCCCGACAGACCTTTGGCAGAGAACCCTTCAACCAACCTGAAGATCGAAGGAGTTCAGTTCCCGGATGGCAGCACGGCAATAGTGCGCAGCCAGGCGCTCCGCAATGTGATGTTGCTCATCCAGAGGGTGGCCCAGCACAACGCAAGCGTGTTGATCGTGGGAGAAACCGGGAGCGGTAAAGAGCTGATTGCGCGGGCAATTCATCACTATTCACGACGCAGCTTGCGCACTTTTGTAGACGTGAACTGCGCGGCATTGCCAGAACACCTGGTGGAAAGTGAACTGTTTGGTTATGAGAAGGGCGCTTTCAGCGGCGCTGAGGGCGCCAAGCCGGGCCTATTTGAGCTAGCCGATCAGGGCACATTATTTCTAGACGAAATCGGTGAACTTGATCCCAAGGTCCAAGTGAAACTCCTGAGAGTGCTGGATGGCATTCCCTATTACCGCCTGGGTGGCCAAAAGAAAATTGACATCGACGTTCGCGTTGTCGCGGCGACGAACCAGGACATGGAGATGGCCGTCAAAGCAGGAAGGTTCCGCCGCGATCTTTATTACCGTCTCAGCCAATTTCAATTGCGTGTACCGCCGCTGCGAGAACGTCCGGATGATGTGGCCGCAATCGCGGAATATGCGTTACGGCAGCATTCGCCGGAAGCGCGCTTTACGGCCGACGCCCTCGATGCCTTGCAAAGCTATTCCTGGCCCGGAAACGTGCGCGAATTGAAAAATGTGATTTTCAAGGCGGTGATGAATGCAAAGCATGGCGCGCCTGAAATCTCTGCTGCCGATCTCGCGCTTGAGAACCCAAATTCGAGTTCCCGGCGCGGAGTGGGCGCGGGTTCTCGGGCCAGCGACTTGGACGACGTGGAAAAGCGGGTCATCCTGGAAACTCTGACCCGCACTGGAGGACACCGCGGCAAGGCAGCAGAGCGTCTCGGCATTTCCCGCCGGACATTGAGTCGCAAGCTGAAGCAGTATAAGGAGCAGGCAGAATCCGATCCGCAGAATTCGCTCGGTCAACTGAGTTATGAACAGCAACGCTATTTCCGGGTGGTCTCGGAATTCCCGGTGGCGATTCGTTCTGCCGGCAAGGAGGTACATGCCATGAGCGTGAACCTCAGCAGCAGCGGCATCGCGGTCCGGTCGTCCGATCTGGCGCAGTTTCGGTCAAACGTAATCGTCACCTTCACTCTTCCTGGGATGTCGCGTCCCATCGAGAGCAAGGGTGAAATGGCATGGATTGACAGTGACGGCAAAGCCGGATTCCGCTTCCAGGACATGCCAGAGGAGAGCCAGCGCGAACTAGAAAGCTGGTTGCAACAGCAGATCTCAAGCGAAGGCTGGACAGGAGAGCCGGCACTCGCACAGCACCTCTAATCAACGCTCCGCCTGGTAGAGATACCTTCCTTTTTTGGCCGAGCTCAAAGATTCCACTACCTGTAAGAAGGCGCGTGCGGCGTGTGACAACACCGCCTGCTTTCGATATACAAGGCGCAACCTGCGCTCAAGCACCAGGTCCCGAACGCTGACGCGCTTCAACTCCCCGCGCGCCAGCTCGTCTTCAACGCAAAGCCCCGGAACCAAAGCAACACCATTGCCCATGGCGACGAATTTCTTAATGCTCTCAATGGTGGGCAGCTCCACGTCCATGTGCAGGGGAGTCTTGTGCCGGGCAAAAGCCTGCAGCACCTTGGCACGATAGGGTGAGGGCACATTGTGGGCGATGAAGACTTCCGCCCCCAGCTCGCGAATGCTGATTTCACCCGCCGAAGCCAGAGGATGCGAAGGAGGAACCACAAACGTCAGTTCATCGCGATACACGACCGTTGAGCGCAGCTCCGGATCTTCTGGGCGGAACGACAACACCCCCATTTCAGCGGCGTGCTCACTAACTTGTTGCGGAACACGGCTGGCGAGCGACCGCTGAACCGCCACCCGGATCATGGGGTGCACGCGACGAAACTCATGCAACATGCCCAACAGGTACAGAGAAGTGTATTCATTGGCCGAAATGGTCAGCTTGCCTTTCTGTAACTGGCGCAACTCCACCAACGAAAGCCGGGCCTCATTGCGCAGGTTCAATAGCTCCTGCGCGTACTCATGGAGTACCCGCCCGGCATCCGTCAGGGTGCCGTCGCGCGATGAGCGATCGAGCAGCAGTTCACCCAATTCCTGCTCCAGATTGCGTATCACCTGGCTCACAGCGGGCTGGGTACGGTGTAGCCTTTTGGCAGCGCGGGAGAAGCTCTTCTCCTCCGCAACCGCCAAAAAGGTTTCCAGCTGAAAAAGTTCCATTTACCCCTCATTACTACAACTTAGCGCAACCTGCGCCTGCCGCAATATAATAACTTGCGCTTATGATATGTCAAATAATTATAAGCTTGTGTTATCGTACCGCATACGTTGAAATAGTAGTTTCGGAGGGGAGGAGACCGCATGACCAGTTCCCGCGTGACCGTGTTCGACACCACTCTACGCGACGGCGAGCAAGCTCCTGGCTGCAGCATGAATGTGGATGAAAAGCTCAGCCTGGCCCGCCAACTGGACAAACTGGGTGTGGACGTCATTGAGGCGGGGTTCCCCATCGCCTCCGAGGGCGATTTCCAGGCGGTACGGACCATCGCTCATGAGGTTCGGCGTCCCAAGATCGCGGCACTGGCACGGGTGTCACACGGTGACATTAATCGTGCCTGGGATGCATTGCGGGAGGCGGAACATCCGCGCATCCACATATTCCTTGCCACTTCCGATATCCATCTGCAGTGCAAGCTGAAGATCACGCGTGACGACGCCCTGCGGCAAATCGGCAGCTCCATCGCCTTTGCGCGCACGCTGTGTGACGACGTCGAGTTCTCACCCGAGGATGCGACCCGCTCCGAGCTGGAGTATCTCTGCCGCGCGGTCCAGGCCGCGATTGATGCTGGCGCTACGACCATCAATATCCCGGACACGGTCGGCTACACTGTTCCCGAAGAATTCCGAAACATTATCGAGACCATTCGCGCGAAGGTACGAGGCATTGAGAATGCGACGATTTCCGTCCACTGCCACAACGACTTGGGCCTCGCTGTCGCCAATACACTGACGGCATTGGAAGCGGGCGCCCGCCAGGTAGAGTGCACCATCAATGGAATCGGCGAGCGGGCTGGAAATGCTGCATTAGAAGAGATTGTGATGGCAATGCGTGTACGCTCCGATCGCATGCCATACCAGACTGGCGTGCGCAGCGAGGAGATCCATTTCACCAGCCAGTTGCTCTCAACCATCATCTCGTTTCAGCCGCAGCCCAACAAAGCTGTGGTGGGGGCCAATGCTTTCGCTCACGAGGCTGGCATTCATCAGCACGGTGTGCTGAGCAACCCGTTGTGCTATGAGATCATGACACCGGAATCGGTGGGAGCCCCGGGCAATCGCATCGTTCTGGGCAAGCATTCAGGCCGTCATGCCCTGGCCCGGCGATATTCGGAACTGGGATATCCGCTGACCGGTCCTGAACTGGATACGCTATACGAGGCATTTACCGGCGTGGCCGATCGGAAAAAGCATATTTACGACCAGGATTTGATTGCCTTGCTACCGCGCGCCGGAAGAGCTCCTAAAGCCGCAGCCGCCACGACTGCAGCCGCGGCCTTTGCCGATTAAATCTGGCCGATTAAATCTGAAGGTTCGATCAACAACAGGTCCATGAAACTTAGAATTACAGTTCTCCCCGGCGATGGGATCGGTCCTGAAGTGACTTCCGAAGCGGTCCGCGTGCTTCGGCTGGTAGGCGACTTTTCCGGATACGATTTCGAATTCAACGAGAAACCGTTTGGGGGCGCAGCTTGCCGTCTCTCCGGAAAACCTCTACCCCCTGCGACCTTGGATAGCTGCCTGGAGAGCGACGCGGTGCTATTGGGCGCGGTGGGCGCACCTGAATTCGATACTTTCCCCCGCCACGAGCGCCCGGAAAGTGGGCTGCTCCAATTGCGCATGGCGCTCGGGGGATACGCCAATCTGCGTCCGGCAGTCGCTTACAAGGCAATTGCCGACTGTTCTCCGCTGCAAGCCTCGGTCGTGGAGGGTGCAAACCTTTTGGTGGTTCGCGAATTGTTGGGGGGGCTCTATTTCGGAGAGCCGCGTGCCTTCGATCAGGACCGGCAGACGGCTTTCAATACCATGCGCTATTCGAAAGAAGAAATTGAGCGCATTGCCCACATTGCCTTCCAGGAAGCCCGCCGTCGACGTCGCAAGCTCACGTCCGTAGACAAGGCCAATGTACTGGAAACTTCGCAACTCTGGCGTGAAGTCGTAAGCCGGGTGGCCCGGGAATATACCGACGTTAAGCTCGAACACATGTACGTGGACTCCTGCGCCATGCACTTGGTAACCGATCCCCGCCGCTTCGATGTAATCCTTACGGAAAACCTGTTTGGCGATATCTTGTCGGATGAGTCGGCAGTGATTACGGGATCGCTGGGCATGTTGGCTTCCGCCACCATCGGCGGGTCGGTGAATCTTTATGAGCCGGTACACGGTTCCGCGCCGGACATTGCCGGCCGGGGTGTTGCCAATCCCTTAGGGGCTATTCTTTCCGCAGCGATGCTCCTGCGCTACTCCGCGCATCTGCCGCAAGAGGCCTCTGACATCGAATCCGCGGTCCGTTCCGTCCTCGAGGCCGGTTATCGCACCGCCGATCTCACCCGCGGGCGTCCGCGGCTTGCAGTCACCACCGCAGAGATGGGGCAGCAAGTGGAGAAGGTCGTCGCCGACAGGCTTGACAATCGACACGCGTACCACGCAGTCTGAGCTGCAATCCAATGAGCAGTCCTCAAACTCTTTTTGAAAAAATCTGGGACCGCCATGTGGTGCGCGCTGCCGCTGGCGAGCCGGCGCTGCTCTACATAGACCTTCATCTGGTGCACGAAGTCACGTCGCCCCAGGCATTCGAAGGGCTGCGCCTTGCGGGTCGTCGCGTGCGGCGGCCTGAGCTTACCTTCGCGACGGTAGATCACAACCTTCCCACCATCGCCGCCGATCGGCAGGTGATCCGCGACCCGATCTCCGCACAACAGGTTTCAACCCTTCGGCAGAATTGCCAGGAGTTTGGAATCAGCTTGTTCGATGTTGATTCCCCCGACCAAGGCATTGTGCATGTGATCGGCCCCGAACTGGGCCTGACGCAACCCGGCCGTACCATAGTCTGCGGTGACAGCCATACCAGCACCCACGGAGCGTTCGGAGCCTTGGCTTTTGGCATTGGCACATCGGAAGTCGAGCACGTGCTGGCCACGCAGTGTTTGTGGCAGCAGAAGCCGCGGACCATGCAGGTGAAAGTTAATGGCACCCTGCCGTCGGGCGTCACGGCGAAGGACGTGGCTCTCGGCATCATCGGAACGATCGGTACGGATGGCGCAACCGGATACGTGGTCGAATACGCCGGCGACGCTGTCCGCAGTCTTTCGATGGAGGGTCGCATGACGCTCTGCAATATGAGCATCGAGGCGGGGGCGCGCGCCGGCATGATCGCCGCCGATGAAACCACGGTTCAGTACTTACGCGACCGCCGATTTGCCCCCAAAGGCAGTGACTGGGACCAGGCGGTTGCGGGGTGGAAGAATCTGCACAGCGATCCGGGCGCCAAGTTCGACCGTGTGGTCGAGCTCGATGCTGCGCAGCTCGCGCCCGCGGTGACGTGGGGTACAAACCCAGGAATGGTAGTGCCAGTTACCGAGCGCGTACCGGATCCGGCGCGGCTGAGTTCCGAGAGCGATCGGCGTTCTGCCCAGCGGGCGCTCGAATACATGGGATTGCAGGCGGGCACTGCAATGCAGGAGATCAATGTTGACCGTGTTTTCATCGGATCGTGTACTAACGCGAGATTAGAGGACCTCAGAGCTGCCGCGAAAGTGGTGAAAGGCTACAAAGTAAGTCCAAAAGTGCAGGCGCTGGTGGTGCCGGGTTCGCAGGCGGTGAAGCGTGCAGCGGAGAGCGAAAACCTGGATCAATTGTTCCGTTCGGCCGGTTTTGAGTGGCGCGAGTCTGGCTGCTCTATGTGTTTGGGCATGAATCCGGACATTCTGCAGCCCCTCCAACGGTGTGCCTCCACCAGCAATCGCAACTTTGAAGGGCGACAGGGGGCGCGTGGTCGTACCCACCTGGTCAGCCCGGAGATGGCTGCTGCTGCGGCCATCGCAGGGCACTTCGTCGATGTCCGGAAATGGGAGTATCGCGACTGATGCAGCCATTTCGCACGCACGCCGGCAAAGTGGCCCCCGTCGATCGGCCGAACGTAGATACCGACCAGATCATTCCCAAGCAGTTCCTGAAGCGCATTGAGCGTACCGGATATGGGCAGTTCCTGTTTTATGACTGGCGCTTTACAGCCGATGGGAAGCCGAATCCGGCCTTCGTCCTCAATGAACCGAAGTATGCAGGGGCCAGTATTCTAGTAGCCGGGAAGAATTTTGGTTGCGGCTCGTCGCGCGAGCATGCTCCCTGGGCGCTGCTGGACTATGGCTTCCGAAGCATCATCGCGCCATCATTCGCCGATATCTTTTTCAACAACTGCACTAAGAATGGAATTCTGCCCGTGGTGTTGCGCGAGCAGGAGGTAATAGAACTGATCGAACGCGCTCAACATCCGGGCTACCAGCTGACTGTGGATCTGGAGAAAAAGCGGGTCTGGGACAAAGCTGGTTTCGCGGCAAGCTTTTCCATAGACGATTTCAAGCGTAAATGCCTGTTGGAAGGGTTGGACGACATCGCGCTGACCCTGCAGCATGAAAGCCTGATTACTGCGCACGAAGATCGCTCTCGCGTTTAACGGCCATCCTGCCGAGGGACAACTCCATCTGTTCTAGTAAATGCTGACCTTACGCGCTCCTGACCCAATACCTGGAATTCCAGGGCTGCCTCCAGACCCGGATCCGAAGCCATTCCCCAGGCCGAGGCCCGATCCTGCTCCCTCGCCCTCCCCCCAGCCGGATGTCGTACCAGTACCTGACCCGGCTACTCCGGGAATGTAATCGGCTTTAGAAGAGATTCGCTTGCGGTTGAAAGGTACAGGTACTTAGGCCAGCTTAGCGCGTTGCTCGAGTGCAGCCGGTAATGCCGCGCGATCAACCAGCCACTGCACTTTTCCACTGCGAGGTCGTATCAGTTTTGCAGGAAATTGTTCGGGAGGAGAATCAGAAGCTAGGACTGATCCCAGCGCATTTGTCTTTTCTTTCCCACTGACGAGAAACATCACTTGCTTCGTTCGATTCAGTACCGGAACCGTCAGGCTTAGGCGGTAAGCATTGAATTTCGGCACCCAGTTTGCGACCACCAGCCGTGAATTCTCGTGCAGTGCGGCAGTGCCGGGAAAAAGTGAAGCAGTGTGACCATCGGGCCCCAAGCCCAGAAGAACGAGATCAAATATTGGAAAGTTCCCAGGCTTGAGTTGGAAGAACTGTTGCAACGCTCTTTCATATTGTTCGGCTACTGCTTTGGCGTCAGAATCCTCCGTCGGCATGCGAAAAATATGGTCGGGCGGGACCGGAGCGCGCGAAAACAGCGCCTCATTGACCATACGATAGTTACTTTCCGGGTGTTCAGGCGGGACGTGACGTTCGTCGCCAAAAAAGAAGTATATTTTGTCCCAGGGCAGATCTTTGGACTTGGCGAGCTGTGAGTAAAGTCCTTTCGGGGTGGATCCTCCAGCCAGGGCAACGGTGAATCTTCCTTTGGCTTCGATCGCGGCCTGAGCCGCACGCTTGAATTCTTCAGCCGCCACTCGGCTCAACGCTTCGGCATCATTCACAACTCTGATTTCGGGACTCGACATGGCCAGTTAAAGAAGATGTCAGCAGAAATAGATGCTAACCGCTCGTTAGTGTCGCAAAACATTCGGCTCATGAACAAGACGGATCGGAAAAATCTAATTTAAAAAAAGGTATCATCGAGAGCTGAAGTTCTCATATTTTCCACCGCGGGTGAAGAACTTTTGAACAAGGACTTCGAACAATTCCGGCGTGACGGCAGCCGTGCGGTTGATTGGATTGCCGAATATCTGGAGCACGCGGCAGAGCTTCCCGTCCTGTCGCAAGTGAAGCCGGGTGAAATCCTGGCATCTTTGCCACAGCATCCGCCGGCCACGGGTGAGCCGTTCGAGAGTGTTCTAGAGGATCTGGGAAATAAGATTCTGCCGGGAGTTACAAATTGGCAATCGCCGAATTTCTTTGCTTACTTTCCCGCCAACAGCTCGCCGGCCTCCGTGGTTGGAGAGCTCCTTTGCGCGGGACTGGGAGTGCAAGGAATGTTATGGGCTACCAGCCCGGCATGCACCGAACTTGAAATCCGCGTGCTCGATTGGTTGGTAGAAATGCTGGGATTGCCGGAACAGTTTGCTTCCACGCACAACGGAGGCGGCGTAATCCAAGACTCCGCCTCAAGCGCAAACCTGTGCGCGATGCTCGCTGGCAGGGAACGCGCCACTCAGTTTTCCTCGAATGAAGCCGGGTGCAACCAGCGGCTCACCGCCTACACATCCTCGCAGGCACATTCTTCTATGGAAAAAGCGGTAAAGATCGCCGGCATCGGGCGCAAGAACTTGCGGACCATCGAAGTGGACGAGAAGTTTGCCATGCGTCCGGCGGCTTTGGCACAGGCCATAGAAGAGGACAAGCGCGATGGCAAGGTGCCGTGTTTCGTGGGTGCGACCGTGGGAACAACTTCCACCCTGGCCTTCGACCCCTTGCCCGAGATCGCTGCCATTTGTCGCGAGCACAATATCTGGCTCCATGTGGACGCGGCAATGGCAGGAACGGCCGCGCTCTGCCCGGAATTTCGCTGGATTCACCGGGGCCTCGAACTGGTGGACAGCTACTGCTTCGACGCCCATAAATGGATGGTGACGAATTTCGATTGCACCTGCTTCTACGTTGCCGATCGCAAGGCCCTCACTGAGACACTCTCCATTACACCGGAGTACCTGCGCAATCCAGCCTCCGCCAGCGGCGCAGTCGTGGATTTTCGTGACTGGCATATTCCTCTGGGACGCCGCTTTCGCGCGCTGAAGCTCTGGTGCGTGATTCGCCATTATGGCGTGGAAGGCTTGCAGCAGATGATTCGTAAGCATGTTGACCTAACCCGCATTTTTGCCGATTGGTTGAAGGCAGACAGCCGTTTTGAACTGATGGCGCCGGTGGCGCTGAATCTCATCTGCTTTCGATTAAAGGGCGAGGACGAGGTGAACGAGCGATTGCTGAAGAACCTGAATACCAGCGGAAAGGTTTACCTTTCACACACTAAGCTCAATCAAAAATACACGTTACGCTTTTGTATTGGCCAGACCTATACGGAAAAAGAGCACGTTGAGAGCGCGTGGAGAGCCATCCAGTCCCACGCCGGTGCACTGAGTTCCTCAGCGGCGGTGGCAGAGCAGGCTTGACCGTGAGCTAGTTCGTGTTCGAAAGCCTGAGCACTGAAGAAAGCTCGAGGTTCAGGACTTTGCTTCCGGGGGACGCGTGAATTCCACCGGATTGGGTGTGCCGCCAAAGCGAGTATGTTGCGTACCGCCAGCGACGTCGGCATCTCGACCAAACGTCCCTGTTGCCTGGTCTGACTCCGGCATGCGTACCACAGGCGGCCGGCTATCCGCCTGATGCTCAAGCGAGGATTTGAAATCGCGCAGCACCTTTTCGATGCAGTCTTCCAGTCGTTGAGAAATCGAGGCCACGAAAGGGGTCAGAAGGCTGACTTTCGGAGCATAGTTCATGGTGATGTGCACCATCGTGTTGGTGCCAATGGGAGAAAAAGTTATCCGGCCGCTGTGTTTGGGTCCGCTGATAGACTTCCAGCCGATTGCCTGGTTGATGATGAACTGCTCGATCTTGGCGTCCCATTCGTAGGTACGGCCCTCCAGATTCACCCGCCACCGTGAGTGATCACCGTCGCGCCGCACTTGCTCGATCACGTCCGAAAGCTGGGGGAGCCTTTCCAGGTCGTGCCAGGCCCGGAACACGTCCTCTAGCGGGCTCGCGATCTCAATACTCTTCTCCAGATGGACCACCCTGCGGTGTCCCGCCCGCCCGACAAAGTTAAGCGCCAGGAGGATGCCCAGCGTTCCACCCGCGCCCGCCGCCGCTCCTGTAGCAAAGCCAGCCCAGAACCTTCTTCTCCTCGACATAATGCTTTCCTCCTGTCAGCCGGCGCGACAAATTTGCTCGGAAACACGCCGTCGCGATTAAAAGGCGTTGTGAAGAGTTGGAGCGCGAACCTGAGAGGATGGTTGCCATCAGGACGTGTGCCCTACTGTGACAGAACATGCAACAGTCTCGCCTGTGAGTGCCATCCTGTTAATCAGGCTTCGACGCAGGACGAGAATATGGCCAACGTCCACATCGGCACCTCTGGATGGCATTACAAACACTGGCGCGGGCCTTTCTATCCCGAGAAGCTGCCGCCATCAGAGATGCTCTCCTGGTATGTTCGCTATTTTGACACCGTGGAGATCAACAATAGTTTTTACAAGCTACCCAACCAGAGTACGTTCGCAAACTGGCGCGACTCTACCCCAAAACATTTTCTGTTCGCGGTGAAAGCCAGCCGATTTCTAACCCACAACAAAAAACTCAAAGACCCGGAAAATGCCCTGCACAATTTCTTGCCGCGCGCCCAGGTCTTAGGCAGGAAGCTTGGGCCCATCCTTTTCCAACTACCGCCGAGCTGGCGCCTGAACCTAGAACGGCTAAGAGAATTTCTCGACGTGCTGCCTGGGCAGCACCGATACGCATTCGAGTTCCGCGAGCCCAGCTGGAACGATCCTCAGGTGTACGACACACTGCGGCGCCATAATGCCGCGCTGTGCATTTTTGAGCTGGGTGGATACCACTCCCCAATCGAGGTGACCGCCGACTTTACTTACGTGCGGCTTCACGGGCCGGGGAACAAATACCAGGGCAGCTACCCACATCAGATCTTACGAAATTGGGCCGACCGCATTGCTGGATGGCAATCTCTTCGGGACGTGTATGTCTATTTCGACAATGATCAGGCTGGCTACGCCGTCCAGAACGCGCTGGAACTGAAGCGGATGGTCACAGGATCCAGACTGGACACCGGGAAAGTCATTTCCGGCGCAGCGTCGGTGGAGAAGAACAAAGTTGCGTAACCAGCCACACTGTTCCCTCAAGCTTCCCCTGAGTCTTTATCGGGCATGGGCACCTTTGGCCAGGCTGGAAATGGCAATCGCCTCCAGATGTTTTTGAGGGCACAAACGGCGGGTGACAACCGTCCGCCCTTGCAATACCAGAGTAAACGCGGAAGCGCAGTCGCTGCACAGCCAAAAGTATTCAATTCCGCGACCCAGACGATGTACTTCGGTCGGAGTGTGTCCCACGGTTTTCAAATCGAGTTTGAACACCGTTCCTTCATGTAGATACCGGAATATTCTGGTGCAACTGGGATTCGAACATTTACTTAGCATTCGACCTCCCTGATAAGAGGTGGCTCGATCGCCTTGGCGTAATCACAGCAGGCTAAACGCCTACTATTTATTGTGCGGGAGATGCCATCTTAACTTTGGCCGCCCTGTGGACGGCAATCGAGTGAGTGGAACGAAGTTGTTTTCCTTTGCGAATTCTTCTTTCGGGAAATTGCACAGAATGGGAATCTGAATGGGCCCGCTAGGGCTGGCACTCACTTCCCCTCCCGCTCCGTTTCGCTCTCAGCGGCTGGAAGTTTCAGGTAAGCTGAAGTAAGGTTGTAGCCGTTGGATCCCAGTCGTCCGCGATGAACTCGAGCACCACACTCAAAGAGAGAGTTGACACAGCGATTGCGCCGGCAGAGGCCGTAAGGTCGAGGCGGGCATTGCTGTTGCCGATGTGTCTGCTTTTTATCTACATGGCGCAGTGCACCGTGTTCATCTACACCCAATCTCTTACTTTTGACGAGCCCATCCACATCTTTACCGGCTGGGAAATGTGGCGGAATGGGCGCTTCCAGTACTGGAATGATCACCCTCCCTTGAGCCGCCTGCTCTGTACATTGCCGATCTTGAGCCAGAAGTGGCAAATGGATGTTGCCGGCCGTTTTCCTTTTTTCGAGGCCAAGCGCTTTTACCCCGATCCGGAGACGATGGCGCATCGGGGAAGAGCTGTGAACGTTGTGCTCGGGCTGATTCTGGCACTTCTGCTATGGACCACCGCCCGGCGATTGTTCTCCGAGCCTGCGGCCAATCTCGCATTAGCGCTATTGGCCTTTTCCCCAGCCCTGATTACCCACTTCTCGTTAATAACAACCGATGGTGCCGGTGTTCTCTTCATCTTTGCCACTGCCATTCAGTTAGTACGCTGGGCACAAAATCCGACCCGAGGGCAGACCGCGTTACTCGGCCTGGTAATGGGCTTTCTGCTGCTGGCAAAGTTTTATACGCCACCCATGTTCCTGCTTGCGTTGGCCTGGATCTTGATTTTGCAGCCCACGGGAGCTGTAGCTGATCCCCGGGAATGGAATTGGCGATCGGCTGTTGCAGTGTGCGGCATCGCTTTCCTGTTGCTTTGGGCCGGGTACTTCTTCCACGTCTCACATTTGACCATGCGGCAAGGCCAAATGATTGCGACCTTCCCTAATCGGGAGCCGATCATCAAGAAAATGCGCACTCCTGTGAGTTTCAGCATTCCGGTGCCGGCCGGAGAATACTTCGAAGGACTGCGCTCAGTAGCTTTTCACAACCATCGTGGGCACCAGTCCTTCTTTCTTGGGACTGCCTCCAAGGTGGGTGGTTGGAAGTCTTATTATCCCGCGGTCATTGTTCTTAAATGGCCCACAATGGTGTTGGTCTTATTTGCCACGTTGCTGCTGCTGACATTGCGAGGCCGCGTCAACCTCCCGCGGGAACAGTTAATAATGGCCAGTTTCCCGGCTGTGTTTCTGGTCTTCGCAGTCTTTTCCAAAATTGATATTGGCGATCGCCACGTGCTGCCGCTGTATCCGTTTGTTTTGCTGTTTTTGGCCGGCTGGTGGCAACTGATGCGCCGGTCCCGTGTGGTGATGGTCGTACTTCTCGCCGCCATAACGCTGAATGCCGTAGATGCCCTGCGATATGCTCCCGACTATCTCGCCTACTTCACGCCTTTGGTTTCAGCAAAGGAAAGCTATAAATTTCTCAGCGACAGCAATTTAGACTGGGGCCAGGGCTTGCTCGCATTGCGAAAATACGAAAACCAGCATCCCCACGAGCAGATCTACCTGGCTTACTTTGGCAGCGTAGATCCTGCCGCTTATGGACTACGCTCCCGTCCGCTGCTGGAAAATCAACGGGTTGCCGGCGCGACGGTCATTGTGAGCGCTACCAGTTTGACGGGGCAAATGCTGGAGAACTTCAGCAGCTATCGTTGGGTGCTGCAATATCGGCAGAAGGCGCTTCTAGATAATAGTTTGCATGTTTTTGAAATTCCACCCGCGCCAATCCCACCCAAAACCGCGAACTTCGCCGCAGGCACCGGCCACTGTTGTGTCACTTCTGCTTCTGTGGGATCTCGAACGGCGAAGGCTCGGCTTCGCTAGGAGAAGCGTCGCGCTCTGAGGCGATGTCCAGACGTTGCAATAGTCCTTTTTTCGCGGAAGGAACTGGTTCTTGACTGCGACTGAGCTCGTCTTCGAGTTCAGTAGTGCGCACGAGGGCAGCGGCAAAATCTTCGAAGCACTGGGAAATTTCGGTGTTGCCATGCTGGGTGGCTGGAATTCCGCGGTCAACTGCGGAGCCAATCACGCGAAACTGGTTCGGAATTTTCCAGAACACCTCACACTTCGTGGTTGCCCTGAGGTCTTCGTCGTTCCAGCCGGAACCCTTGCGATATCGATTGATCAGCAGGCGAAAGGAGGAATTCGAAACATGTTTGCTCAGAAATTCCTGAATCCTGCTGGCACTCCATAGGGAGACAACATCCATTTGGGCTATTAACAAGACGAGCTTGGAAGTGTCGCAGATTACGGGAGAAGTCTGGTCCACACGGCTCGAACAATCCACGACCACGTATCGGTAACGCGGGATTAGCAACTCAAAAATTCTTTCCAGGTGGGCAGCGCTATACTCCGCAGGGCCATTGCCTGCCGCCAGCACCCGCAGTCCTGTGGCAGAGTCCGTCATGCAGCCCTCGAGCAGAGTGGCGTCGAGCCTTCGAAGGTTACGGGTCGCATCAGGAAGGGCAAATCGCGGCTTCAGATTCATATGAAGAGCGCAGTGCCCCATTCCTGCAAGGTCAACCAAGGCAACGCTGCCGAAACGCTTTTGTAACGTGATGGCGGTGTTAACCGCGAGGGTAGTGGTTCCGACTCCCCCTTTGGCCCCCAAAAAAGTGTAGACCCGGCCGCCTCCCATGGCCTGCGCCATTGCGCGAGTCGAAGAACTTAGCCTGGTTAGCGCTTCCACTAGGTCTGCTGGGCTGAGGTCTCGATCCAGGAACTCACATGCGCCAGCTCGCATGACGCTAATGATTGTTCGCGGCTGAGTCAGCACTCCGCAAGCAATGATGGCCAGCGTCGGCTCGGCTCCATGCAATACCTCGACCGCGCGGATACCGGCCTGGGGCGCCTCTGGCGGGATTTCCACGATGGCAATTTGCGCGCTAACTTCCCTAAGTTGCAGCAGGATAGGGTCTCCAGAGCTAGCCGGAAGCGATGAGTGCAGAAGCACCAATTGGGCGGAGACGGAGCTTTCGACGCGCCTCTGCAAGGCCGCGAGACGCTCCCGTCCCTGGGAAAATATGGTGACTTTCCACGCCGTCATGGGCCTTCCTAGAGTTGTAAGTCATGCTACGGGCCGCTCTAACCACCTACCAAATCACCAAAGTAACTTCGGGCGCGGGAGCAGACCAAGCGATTCGGCCCCTGACTGGCGTCGCCGCCAATCTCAAAAATGGCGCTCCCTAACACGCCAGCTTCCGAAAAATCGTATACTCGCGGTTAATCGGTTGTGATAGCTTGCCCAGCTTGGGGCAGGGAGTTCAAAAGGAGGGTGGCGTGCTCACACCTGGACAACAACTGCGGACCATACGGGAGCAGCTCGGTTTGACCATGCGAGAGGTGGAGATTGCCAGCGCACGCATTGCTGCCAACCATGGGAACGATGATTTTTCTATCCCTTTGAGTCGGCTGTCCGATATCGAAACCAAAGGAATTGTTCCAAGTATCTACAGGCTTTATTCGCTAGCAGTCACTTACCGGTGCGATCTTAGGGATATTCTGTCTTGGTACGGCATTGACGTGAACGATGCCGCCTCTGACCTGAACGTAATCGAGCCCCGCAAGTCACATCGGGCTGATGTTCTTCAAGGCGCCACCGCAGTGCGAGTGCCTCTGCGCATGGACCCTTCTTTCGACGCCAGGCGGACAGCCAACCTGGGCCGGATGGTCGAACAATGGGGAGTGGTGCCCATGGTCTATCTGGCGCAATTTGCCAACCGCCACTACACATACGGATACATTGGCACTGACGACTTCACTATGTATCCCCTGTTATTGCCCGGATCGTTTGTGCAGGTAGACGAATCCCGCAACAAGGTGGCCAGCGGAATGTGGCGCTCGGAATACGAACGCCCGATTTATTTTGTTGAAACCCGAACCGGACACGTCTGCTGCTGGTGCACCCTCAAGGGCGATCAGTTGGTGTTGCAGCCGCATCCTCTCTCACCCCAGGCGGTGCGGATGCTACGCCACCCCCAAGATGCCGAAGTGATTGGGCAAGTTGTGGGGGTTGCCATGCGTTTGGTTGACTGGCAAGTTTCCGAGTCTGTGCCAGAGCCGAAAGTGCGTGCAGCACTGAACTGAAGTGTAGCGCTGGAGCTGGGGGCACACCTGGAGGCACAAGCGCGGGGCCCCTCCGAAACAGCATCTCCAAGGAAGTTGCCGCTTCTGACTCTCGTCCGGATGCGCACTTAAAAGCGTCTTCCAGAAGAGCGTTGATTGGCGTCCGCAGTATTTCCGAAAACACCTGGCGATGGGCTTCGACTGCAGCCTGTTGTGCTGGCTCTTCACCATACACGCGTGCCAATCCCCAGTGCAGGTAACCCCCGCAGCCCTCCCGCAGCCCCGCCACGTAATCCAGCTTACCTAAGGCCCCTGGAATAGCCGCCAGGGTGTTTTGCACAAAATCGTCCAAAGGTGACGTCAAAGTCATTTTTGTTCCAAGTTCCGAAACTCGAACGTTTACCCGAAGGTACTGTCAGCAGACCCTAATACGTAGCACATTATCACGGTGCGACCGCACAGAAAAGGAGCTGCACCGTGAAAAAAGCTATTCATCTGTTATTCGCCGTATTGTTGCTTGGTTCCTGCCTTTCTACCGCTTCACTGGCGGACACAGCACCCACACCAACGTGTGATCCGCATACTCGCCTTTGCCACTGATTCGGTCTGTGCTATGTCAAGGTTCAATATGGGAAATCGGTTGTGGGCCACTTCGCGAAGGCGTATTCTTTCCCGACAGTGGCCCATGGCTCTCTCTGATTTCATTTCGAAGGTCATCTGGATTACGGGTGACCTCGGCGTGCTGGCCGCCCTTTTGATCGTGATTTGGCGCCGAATATACCGGGAATTTCCATTGTTTTCTTCCTACTTGGTTTGTGAACTCCTTCAGAGTGTTCTTGCCTTGCTGTTGTATGCAACGGTAAAGGATGCGCATTACGCGCGTTATTTCTGGACTTATTGGGCGGGGCAAGGTGTTCAGGCAATACTTTCTTTCGCGGTGATTTATGAAATTTTTTCTTCCGTCTTCCGTTCGTATGAAGGACTTCGCGAGCTTGGAGCCATACTTTTTCGCTGGGTCGCAGTGACCCTGTTGTTGATCTCGGTGGTGGTTGCGGCCTCTTCCACCGGCCCAAGCTATAGCCGCATTGTTTCGGCTATGTTGCTTCTGGACCGCAGCGTAAGCGTGGTCCAGTGTGGGTTGCTGTTTTTTCTCTTCCTGTTTTCTTCCTACCTGGGGTTGACTTGGCGCCATCAGGCCTTCGGAATCTTATTAGGTTTCGGGATGATTGCCAGCGCAGAGTTGGCAGCGGTGGCCATACGGTTGCAAATAGGTTCGGAAGCTACCCTGATTTTGGACTTTGCCCGACGCGGTACTTATATCATCGCTCTCGCAACGTGGATCGGTTACTTAATACGCACCGAGCGTAACTATGCGGTGGTCCCGAGATTGCCCCAAAATGATCTTGCGAAGTGGAACAGCGCTTTACTGCACTTACTCCAGCGATGATTCTCACACTAATTCTCGTCTTTGCGGCTCTCGCGACCATTCTCGTGTTGGTGCGGGCGGCGCGTGGACAATCGGTTGCCATTACCCGGTTAGAGGACTTGCAGGGCCGAACTACAGCCATTGATATGGCTGCCTTTCGCAACCTGGTTGATCCACACGAGGAGAAGTTTTTGCGAGACAATTTACCGCCCCAGGAATTCTCTTCCATTCAGCGCCAACGGACGAGGGCGGCCATCGGCTACGTTCGTTGTGCCGCCCAGAATGCGGCCATCTTGCTGCGCCTGGGAGAGGCGGCGCGGCATCATCCCGATCCGCAATTAGTAGAAACAGCGCAGCAAATGGCGGAGGACGCTATCCGCCTGCGCCTGTATGCATTCATGGTGCTCCTGCAACTTTACTTCGGCCTGCTCCTGCCCGGATTGCACGTTTCGCCCTCGGTCGTCCTCGACCGCTACCAACGTTTGACCGAGGCCCTGGCCTACTTTACTCGGTTGCAGCATCCGGGATTGGCCACGCGTATCTCCTCTACCCTCTAATTCCTTGGGATTGCCGTGCGCAGCGCGGACACGTCCGCCCACCTCTGAATGGGTAGTCGACGGCGCGAGAAGAAGAGTGAGACTCGTGAGTTGCTCTGCCTGGTTCCTGACGCTCGCTCGCCTCAGGTACATATTCATATCTCTGAATAAGCGCCGCCACTTCGCGAACTTTCCGCCGATGGCGGGCGGGAAACACGCGCTGCTTTGCGTTGACCCCCTTCATGCAAGTCCCTTCGGAGGCCAAAACCATCTTGACCTCTATCGCAGAGCCTTCTGCCAGCCTAACCCTCTTCGCGCCGAAGCCAGGAGAATTAGACACAGTTTGAGATAATCAACGCAGACACGGCCGCATCAAAAAGCAATCATGTCAAAGTCCACACTCCGGTCCGGCACCTCTGGTTCCCGAGATTCCGCTCCGCCTGCAGGGAGCCGATCCGTGTCCCGCATCGCGGTAACACTGCGCGCCCTTCGCTATCGCAATTTTCAGCTTTTTGTTGCCGGCCAACTGATCTCGTTGACCGGAACCTGGATGCAGAATGTGGCCCAGTCTTGGCTGGTGTATCGCCTGACCGGTTCTTCGCTACTCCTAGGATCCGTGGGATTTGCCTCCCAAATCCCCGTATTTTTGCTGGCGCCTATTGGCGGAGCCGTGGCGGACCGCTACAACCGCAAACGCGTCGTGATTGCGACCCAAGCCGCCTCCATGGCGCTGGCGTTGATTCTTGCCGGCCTGACCCTCACCGGCAGAGTGCAAGTTTGGCACATCTTTGTGTTGGCCGCCTTTTTGGGTGTCGTGAATGCCTTCGACATTCCTGCCCGCCAGGCGTTCTTAGTTGAAATGGTCGGCAGGGAAGACCTCATCAATGCTATTGCTCTGAACTCGTCCATGTTCAACGGCGCTCGCATCGTAGGCCCGGCGATTGCCGGAGTGCTGGTGGCGAGCGTGGGCGAGGGATGGTGTTTTTTCATCAACGGCGTCAGCTACATAGCGGTGATCACTGGATTGCTGATGATGAACGTGAAATTCAGCCGTCCAGTCCATATCGCTTCGCCGCTGGAACAGATAAAAGAGGGTTTCCGGTATGTGCGCAACACTGCGCCCATTCGCGATCTGCTCCTGCTCCTGGGGCTGGTGAGCCTGGTGGGTATGCCTTATGCCGTGCTCATGCCCATATTTGCCGACCGAATTCTCCATGGCGGTGCTCGCGGATTGGGCATTCTGATGGGCGCGAGCGGCATAGGCGCGCTCACCGGGGCTTTGGCCTTGGCGTCCCGCACGGGGGTTTCCGGGCTGGGCCGCTGGATAGTGGTCTCAACTGCCGGGTTCGGAATCAGTCTCATCTTGTTTGCATGGTCGCGTGTGTTTTGGCTTTCCGTCGTCCTGTTGGTTCCGGTCGGGATGTGCATGATGGTTGAAATGGCTTCTTCGAACACGCTCATTCAAAGCATGGTGCCCGACCGACTTCGCGGCCGCGTGATGGCCGTTTATTCCATGATGTTTATGGGCATGGCGCCGTTTGGTGCACTCTTCGCCGGAGCCCTTGCAGATCGCGTAGGCGCCCCCGTGACCCTGACCATCGGGGCGGTAGCTTGCCTCGTGGGTGCAACCATCTTCGCTGTAAGGCTGCCGTCCCTGCGGGTGCAGGCACGAGAGCTGATAGTCGCCCAGACCGTTGCTGGAGGCGATCCGCCGCAGGAGATGACCGCCAGCGGGGTCTCGTAGCGCTTTTGTTTCGAATTTGGCCGTATAATATTGGCCATGAAACGCTGCATGTTGTTTGGTATTTCAACCTTGCTTGCTGTTACAAGCTTCTCGCTCTCCAGCTCAGCAAAAACCATGGTCCATTTAAAGGACGCCAAGGGAAAGAGTGTGGGGACAGCTCTTATTTGGGAGAGCAAACCGGGCGTGGGCATGCAGCTCGATTTGGCGAACCTGCCTCCCGGCGAGCACGCGCTGCACTTTCATCAAAATGCCAAATGCGATGGGCCGGACTTTAAATCCGCCGGGCCGCACTTTAATCCCGACGGCAAAAAGCACGGATTGGAGAACCCTGAAGGCCATCATGCCGGGGACATGCAGAATTTCACGGTGGGAGCAGATGGCAAGGCGAAATTCAAGACTGAGAACAAAGATGCGAACCTGGGCAGTGACAGTCACTCACTGTTCAGCAATGGCGGAACCGCGCTGGTCATCCATGCGAAAGCCGACGACATGAAAACTGATCCTGCGGGCAATGCCGGGGACCGCATCGCTTGTGGCGTCATTAAGAACAAGAAGTAATTGCCACTCCTACAGACCCTTATTTCGACGAAACTCGCGCACGACTTCTTTTACATCGCGGTGCTTGCCATCAACTGAGTAGTTGAGCTGCTGCATCTCCGCTTCGGAGATTCTTCCGGCTAGTCCTTCCAAGGCTCCGCGAAGTTCAGGGTGCCGTTGCAACACTTCCCCTCGAACCACAGGCACAGCTTCATATGGCGGAAAGTAGTGTTTGTCATCGTCAAGAACAAACAAATCTAGAGTGGGAATGAGGCCATCGGTTGTGTTACCGGCGGCCAGGTCAATTTGTTTCTCTTTCACCGCGCGTGCGAGCAGGCCGAGGTCCATGATGCGCGGCGAGTCTGCAAACCGTAATCCATAGGTGGCCACTAACCCGCGGTAGCCGTCCGGACGTTCCATAAACTCATAACCGAAGCCAGCGCGCCAGCCCGGCGTATATTGGGCCGCCTCAGAAATATTTTTTAAATGCAAACGGCGCGCATCCTCACCGCGAATCTCAATCGCGAAAGTATCGTTGAAACCTAATGATGGCAAAAGCACGAGCCCGAAGCGGCGCTGGTATTCCCGTTTCACCTGATCGAACACTGCGCGGGGTTCTTTCAATGGTTGCTGCTTCAGAATGGCGGTGAGCGCGGTGCCGGTGTATTCCGGATAAAGGTCAATGCGGCCGCTGAGAATTGCTTGCTGGCAAATATATGTGCCGGCCAAATAGAAACGGCGTTCCACCGGAAGCTGAGTCTTGGCTTCGATCTGCTGCGCCATCAATTCGCCCAGAACGAGCTGCTCGGTAAAATTTTTCGAGCCTACCACCACCCGGTTTGCGCGCGAAGGTCCGCAGCCCGGCAAGAACACGCCTAATGATGCGACCAACAGGACGGCAATGATCTTTGGTCGCGGATTTGAAGCAAAGATCATGCGTAGCGCTGCAGCCGTTTTTCAAGCAAGCCCAGGCCAAAATCGGCCAGCAGCGCCAGCATTGCCGCGGGAATCGCGCCAGCCAGGATCACCGTGTTGTTTACCATCGCCAAGCCTCGGAAAATGTATTCTCCTAGTCCTCCCGCGCCGATTGCAGCCGCGATCGTAGCGAGTCCAACCGACATCACGGTCGCGACCCGAATGCCAGCGATGATTACCCCTAGGGCGAGCGGCAACTCCACCTGAAATAGTAATTGGCGGTCGGTCATCCCCATGCCACGCCCGGCCTCCACCACGGCACGGTCCACGCCCGTGATGCCGACATAAGTATTGCGAATGAGCGGCAGCAGCGCATAGAGCGTGAGAGCCAGAATTACGAGGCGATCAGCGCGCTCGCCAATCCATGGCGCCGGCAGCAAGAACCCGAACAGCGCCAGGCTGGGAACAGTCTGTATCACGTTGGCGAAGCCTAACACCGGCTTATTGAATACGGGGCGTCGCGTGAGCAGGATTCCAAGCGGCACGCCCACCGCCACCGCGATCAATGTGGAGATGCCAACCAGCCACAGGTGTTCCAAGGTCAGATCAAGTACTTCCATCCGGTTCTGCAACAGAAATTGCCACAGATTCATATGTACCTCACAACGCGTCATCCTGAGCAAAGGTCTGGGTTTGGAATGCAGCAACATAAGCCGCTGCCAGCGGATCTTTCGAGCGAAGAAATTCGTGCGGAGAGTAGGTAGCGACCAGGCGTCCAGCTTCCAGCAAGGCGATGCGAGTACCCAGTAGAAGGGCCTCGCGCAAGTCGTGGGTGACAAAAATAATCGTTTTTTTAAGCCGCCGCTGGAGCTCGAGGAATTCGCGCTGTAACTCCGCACGGGTGATGGCGTCGAGAGCGCCGAAGGGCTCATCCATCAGAAGAATTCGAGGATCGGCTGCTAGCGCTCGCGCTACTCCCACGCGTTGCCGCTGGCCGCCGGAAAGTTCGCGAGGATAACGGGAACCGAGAGAGGAATCCAGACCCACCAACTGCAGGAGTTGATGAATTCGGGAACGAACCTTTTCTTCCGGCCAACCCTCGATACTGGGCACCAGGCTTATATTTCGCTCAACCGTAAAATGTGGAAACAGCCCTACCTCCTGGATTACGTAGCCGATGTTGCGGCGGAGTTTAATGGGGTCCCAATGCGCCGCGGGTCGTCCTTCAACCAACAACGTGCCCTCACCAGGTTCTAGAAGCCGGTTTATAAGTTTGAGTGTAGTGGTCTTGCCAGAACCGCTCCGGCCTAGCAAGATCAAAGTCTCACCCCGCCTGACGGACAGGTTCAAGTTGTGCAGCAATGGAGTCCGGCCAATTCGATAAGATATGTTCTGAAACTCTATGACAGGTTCTTGCGGTTCACCGTTATGGTGTGGGTCGGCCGCCATTTATGACGAAGCGTCAGAGAGACCGCTATGGGATTGTCTCAGCGGCCAACTACTTGCGCAAGGCAGGAACCCACTACACTGGCCGGCTCATCTAAACCTTGAATGTTCTTTCGCACGACTTCCCACAGAGCCTTACGTATTCTAACGTCGCTGTTTGCCTTGACGACGGTCCTTCTGGCGGGATCGTTGGGCGCGGGGTGGTGGTACACGATGCGGCTCTTGAAGGCCAGCACGCCTGCGCCGCCACCGCTGGAGGCGCTGGTTGTGCCCGCCGCGCCAGCCTCGCCTTTGCAGATCCATTACCAGCTCGAGGTCCCCGGTCGCGGCGAAATTTTCCCCGCGCTTGCAGGCGGCGCTGCCGCTGACTATTGGCCAGTCGCGGTCCTGGCAATAACGAATGGCGGCGACCATCCCCTGGTTCAAACCATCTATGCCGAGATCCCCGGTTGGAGCACGCGCGCGGAACAAACTCTTGTAGTTGCGGCACGCACAACCGAGCGTCTCACCATCAGCCCCGAGCTCCTGCCGCGCGCCTATGACAATCAGGAGATTCGTCGCGCCAATCTCGAGGTGGGAGTGCGCGATCCTGCCGGCGGCTCTGGTTATTCGCAGCGCCGGCCGGTGTATCTCCACTCGGCTTCCGATCTCTTTTGGGGCAAGCGTTTCAGCAACGCGCAGTTCATCGCCCGCTGGGTCACACCGCATGATGCCGCAGTCCTTCGGTTGGTGTCCGAGGCCAGACGGTACGCGCTTAATGGTCGCCTGCCTGGCTACAACCAGCCACAAGGGCGCGGCAATGGGCTTTCTCGCCAAGTCCGTAGACAGACGCGCGATGTGTTTGAAGCGCTCAAGCACACCGGGATCAGCTACGTCAGCAGCATATTTGCATTTGGAAGCTTCACGGGAGAGGCGCAACGCATCCGCCTTCCCGAAGAGACGCTCACGCTCAGCACTGCAAACTGCATTGATGTTTCTGTGGCCTTTGCGTCGGCGATCGAAAATCTCGGCATGAATCCGGTGATTGTCATTGTGCCCGGGCACGCATTTGCCGGCGTTCGCCTGGGACCGGATTCCCAAGATAAGCTGTACCTGGACTTGACGGTGCTGCCCAGAGGCACCTTCGAGCAAGCCGTTGCACGCGCCGATGCGTGGCTAAAAAAAACCCCGACCGATCAGGTACTCATGATTGACATCGCCGCCGCGCGCGCCCTTCGCATTTATCCTATTCCGCAGCCAGAAAAGGCTGCCAACGTGGCCGAGCGAATGCCTGTGAATCCACCGCTCTCAAGAAGGCCGTAGAGAGGTCGATGAGAGCGACTGCGCCTTATTCCGGGAGTCCGGTCACGCGGATTCCCGCACCGTGTGATTTGTAGCGGATGTTGATTCCGATCAGCAGCGCCGTGATTTGCTCCAGCACGCGCGCATTCTCCAGCTTGCCGCCATTAATCGCGCGAACGCCGGGAAGTTTCTTCGCTAGTTCGGTCGCTGCCTGGCGGGCTCGGTCATCATCAGAGCAAACAATCACATCCGAATCCAGGCTGTGGTCGCTGTTCAGCAGGTCCGCCGAGAGGTTTTGGAAAGCGGCAGCCACGGCCACTCCATCGGGCACAAGTTCCGCCGCCTGCTGCGCCGCTGAGCCCTGCCACAGTCCGATAGTGCGAGTGGGACGGCCACCCACGCTGGCCGCAAGCGGAACCGTGGTATCAATCACCAAAGCCCCGGCACGAATATGTGGTTTCAGTTCTTTGAGCAATGCGGCATGGCCTTCAAAAGGGACAGTGAGCACCAGTAAATCAGTGGCAGCACAGGCGGCGGCATTTTCCATCCCTTGCACCTTCGCAGCGGACGCAACTTTCGACGCGATCTTAGCCGCGGCCTCCTGAGCGCGCTTCGCGTCACGGGAGCCGATGATTAAAGGGACGCCGGCGCGCGCCCAGCGGAGCGCAAGCCCGGTTCCCAACGGACCGGTTCCACCCAGGATCGCGACTGTGCTGCTCACGCGCGAACCACCGGCTGTTCGAGTTGAGCAGCTTCGGCTGGCTTCTTGGTGGCAATTTTCGTGTAAGTGGTGTTGCGCTCGGCGGGAATTCGCCCCAGTTCAAGGATGAGCTGTTGAAACTCTTCCGGGCTGGTGTACTGGCCGGCGGTTGCGCCGGCCTCGCGCGAGATGTTCTCTTCCATCAGCGTGCCGCCGTAATCGTTGGCTCCCGCTTGCAGGCAAAGTTGCGATAGCTTTCGGTTCAGCTTGACCCAGGAAACCTGCACATTGTTTATGCCTCCTGTGCTTGTCGGGCCGGCCAGCAAGACGCGGGCGAGGGCGTGAATTTTAAGGTGTTCGGTCAAAGTCGGCCCCGGACGGGCGATACCTTGTTGAAAAAGTAGCGTGTTGGGATGCACAAAGCCGAGCGGTACGAATTCGGTAAAACCACCCGTCTCCCGCTGGATTTCGCGCAATAGCAGCAACTGATTTACCCAGTGAACTGGCGTCTCCATATGTCCATACATCAGGGTTGAGGTGCTGCGAATGCCGCAGCGGTGAGCGGTGCGGATTACCTCCTGCCACTGCGCGGTGGAGAGTTTATTCCGCGAAAGCACCATCCGCACATCGTCGTCGAGTATTTCCGCCGCGGTACCTGGCAGGGTGTCCAGCCCCTCATTACGCAGCATGGATAGGTAGTCTGGTAATGGCATGCCGGTAAGCTCAACTCCATACACGATTTCCATGGGCGAAAACGCGTGGATGTGCATCCGGGGTACCGCTTTCTTCACCGACCGCAAAATGTCACGGTAATAGAATGGCGGCAGACCATGGGGCAACCCGCCCTGGATGCACACTTCAGTAGCGCCGCGCTCCCATGCCTCAACCGCCTTTTGTCCCATTTGTTCGAGCGTGATGAAATAGGCGTCGCCTTCGCGTGGACCGCGGCTGAACGCGCAAAATTTGCAGCCGATAAAGCAAACATTTGTGAAGTTGATATTGCGATTGACGACGTAGGTTATGACGTCCCCAACTAACTCCCGCCGTAGTTCGTCAGCCGCAGCGACCAGGCCAAGCAGGTCATCATTTTCCGTGTTGGCGAGCAGACATGACTGCTCCCGGGAGAGCGCGCTACCATCCTGGGACGCGAGCACCTGTTCCAAAGCATCGCGAACCGGGAGCGTGAGCTTCGGCGCAATGGCCGACCACTCCTGCGCGGTCAAATCCAGGTCGTCAATGGTGAAGGTTGGCGCTGCCATTTCTTTCCCACAAATTCTTTCTCAGCACAGATTCAACAAAGCACAAAATGATTCAGCGAAACAGGTCGCGTGCTGCCGGCCTCAATAATTGCGATGCCCTTCCTCGTCCCGGACGATGATTGAACCCACGAATGATACACGCCGGCACCCGTGCAAGTTTTCCGCACACCAGTCCCGCGAGACAAGCCAGCTCATCGGCAACCGCCTCCACGCTGGCGTGCAGCTCGTAGCCGTCCGGATCGCGCTGTCCTCGATAATCAACCAGCGGAACCAGACCTGCGAGGCCAATTGCGACCTCGGAGAGACCTTCCCGCCACGGCCGACCAAAGCTATCGCTGATGATAACGGGAATTGAGAGCCGAAGCCTGCTCTGGAGATCACGGTGCAGAGTTTCCGCCGAGCGGTCGGGATCCTCGGGCAGGAGCACCGCGCTTTGGCCACCGTCCACGTTGGAAACGTCCACCCCGCTGTTGGCGCACACTAGGCCGTGTCGCGTTTCAGTAATCAGCACCCCGTTCTGCTGGCGCACGACGCGAGTGCTCTCGCGAAGCGCGAGTTCGATCACCCGCGGGTCCAGACCGTATTCCGCTGCCCATTGGTCAGCGGCAGCGCTGGGCTTGATGGTTGCGAGCGGAACTACACGGCCTTCGGCCTTGGAGATGATTTTGTGCTTGATGACCAAAATGTCTCCGGCCGCAAGGCGCAGTTTTTGCTTTTTAAGCGCGACAAAGAGTTTGTCGGCAACGGAATCGCCCGGCCGGATCTCAGGCAAACCCTGGATAGGAATGGCGCGAATTTCGGCTTGTTTCGTGGGCTTCAATCTCCCACAGCCAGGAGCCGGTCTGCGATCTTCCATCCACGCAGCAGGCGCTGTGCTCGCGTGTCGCCTCCCGCCGCCATAAGTTGGGAAAGATCGGCGGGGTTATCGACGTCCAGCCCAATACCCGGCAGGCGCAGCACCACACATTCCTTGCCGGTGGCCTGGGCAGCGTGCAGATGTGGCCCAAAACTGTCATTCCCAAAACGCAACGGAAAGAGCTCTGCCGGACGCCGCCAGACAGCGTTGCTCCCTCGGCCGTCCCATCCCGGCACCAACACCGAGCCTTCGCTCGGGGCAGCAGCGAGAATTTGCTCCAACTCCGAGCTTTGCACCAGTGGAATATCCCCGGGAATTACAAGCGTCCACTCCGCCCCTCGTGCTACACAGGATTCGGTTGCCATTTGAATGGCGTCGGTTTCGCTTCGATTTACCCGGTCTTCGATGATCTCGAACGAAAACTGACGGGCCAACTCGGTCGCGAACGGATCGCTGGTCACCACCGTGACATCCGGGCGCCCTCGCCAGTCTCCCAGGGCATGCATCACATCCTGCAGCATGGCCTCAGCGAGCGCGCGCCGCTCGGCGCGCTCGAGCACCGGTGAGAGCCTTTCCTTTGCATTTTCGAGGTTCTTCACCGGAAGCAAAATCATGCCCGTTTTGCCTCACGACTGCGATTGAGGGTGACGCGCAACACTTCCTTGGCCAGCGCGGCTTTATCTTCGGGTGTGCGCATCAGAGTCTTGGTGCAAAGTACTTCCAGGCCCAAAGCGCGAAGCCGCTCCGCCGGTGCCGCATCAGCTTCATCAACGATCAAGAGATTTAGAAAGTCGGTATAGGCCTGGGCAACACCGTCAATGGATACAGCCAGCCCTTGTGCTTCCATGAGCGCTCCCGCCGGCCCTGAGACAGCAGATCCGCCAATGATCGGACTCACGGCAGCGACCGTGGCATCGGTTTCCCGCAGCGCCTTCCGGATTCCCGGAACTGCAAGAATTGGTCCGATGCTGGTGATTGGATTACTGGGTGCAATCAGGACGGCATCCGACTCGCATATAGCCTCCAGCACCCCCGGGGCGGGTTTGGCCGCTTCCGCATTCACGAAGCGGACGCCGCGCAATGCCGGCCGATAGTGTTCGCGGACGAAGTATTCCTGGAAGGCGAGCTCGCCGTCTGGTGTTTGCACACGGGTTTCGACGTGCTCGTTCGTCATGGGCAGAATCAGTGAATGGATTCCCAGTTTCTCTGCAATGGCTGCGGTTGCTTCTGTCAGCGTTTTTCCGCCCGCGAGTAGTTGCGTTCGGGTCAGGTGCGTGGCCAAATCACGGTCGCCTAGCTGAAACCAGGCTGGCGCTCCGAAGCTGCGCATCGCGTCCAGACACTTGAATGTGTCACCTTCCACTCCCCAGCCGCGTTCTTTGCTGAGCAGTCCGGCCAATGCATACGTGATTGAGTCCAGATCCGGCGAAACGCGCAGCCCCCACCAGAGAAGATCGTCCCCAGTATTGACGATGACGTTCAGTTCCTTCGGCGGTAGCACCGCTTGCAGACCCTGGACAAATTTTGCGCCGCCGGTCCCCCCAGTGAGGACGCTAATCACGCAGCCCTCCGCGCATAGCCTTCAACGTCTGCCACTGCTCGGATTTTTTCGGCAGCTAAACCTGATCTCGCAGCCGCTGCTGGCAAAAACTCCGGGTACACCGGCAAGCGCTGCCGCAACTGATGTCCCTTCGCCTGCGTTCGGTTTTCTAAGTCTTTTAAATGCGGCCAGGGCGCTTCGGGATTGATGAAGTCTGGCGTCAATGGCGAGATGCCGCCCCAATCGTTGATCCCAGCATCGAGCAAGTCCTCGTATCCCGGAGCGGAAAGGTTGGGCGGTGCCTGGATGTTCATGTTGCCGAGCAGCAGCCGTGCCACGGCCACGGTTCGCAACATATCACCGGTGTTTGGCTCCGACCAATCCTGCATCGGAATGCCCGGCTTGGCGCGGAAGTTCTGCACGATCACTTCCTGAATGTGCCCGTAACGCGCATGGAGCTCGCGGATGGCAAGCAGGGTGTCAATCCGGTCTTCCAGTGTCTCTCCAATGCCGATCAGCAACCCGGTGGTGAACGGAATGTTCAGTTTGCCGGCGTCGGCGATGGTTTGCAGCCGCTTCGCAGGCAGCTTGTCCGGCGCATTGTCGTGTGCAGCCCCGGGAGCCAGCAGGGCTGTGCTGGTGCTCTCAACCATAAGTCCAAGGCTGGGCGAGTACGCGGCTAGTCTCTGCAACCACGCCGAACTCATCAGCCCCGGATTCGCGTGCGGGAGTAGGTTTGAGCGCCGCAACACCAGTTCGCACATGGCTTCCAGATAATGAAGGGTTGATCGGTAGCCCAGCTTTTGCAAGCTGGCGCGCATCTCGGGAAAAAGCAACTCCGGTTTGTCGCCCAGGCTGAACAAGGCTTCGGTGCAGCCTAGCTTCTCGCCCGCCTGGGCAACTGCGAGCACCTCCTCGGGCGTCATGGTGTGGGCTCCAGCGTCGTCCGGGTCGCGCCGGAAGACGCAGTAGCCGCAATAATCACGGCACAGGTTTGTGAGCGGAATGAAGACTTTCCGAGAATAGGTGATGGTGCGCGGTTTGAAGCGGTCCCTTACGGCACGAGCCGATGCGAGTAGCTGCGGAAGCAAATCATCCCCGCAGCCAATCAATGTGCACGCCATCGCGCGGGAGACTGGCAGACCGTCCCGCACCTCCGCCAGGTAGGAATCCAGCGGATAGCCTGCCGACAACGCGTGTTCGAGGTTTTCAATCACGATCTTGCAATGACCTGGGCCACGGCTGCCCTAAACGCCGCACCCGAATTCTAATATCTTCCTGATTTCGGCGCTTAGAGCTCATCAATCCCATTTTGATACCGCTTCCCCTAGTGTTTTCCTGTGCAGATGCCCATTCGCGATATGTCTTTCGCCGATGTTTCCACAGAGAATCTGATTGTTGTCCCCAGTTCCGGAAAGCGTCTTGAATTTGCCATGAAACCACACTTCTTTGACCGAAAGATGGTATCCACCGCCGAACAGGCCTTCGACCTCATCGAAAACATGCTGCAGTTTTCTACCGAGTTCTCCATTATTTGCAGCGACCTGGACGGTAATATCCTGCTCTGGAATGCAGGCGCTCAGCGGCTCTATGGCTACCACCCCGAAGAGGTCGTCGGCCGTGCCAATTCCGCCATACTGCATGCACCCGAAGACATTCAAGCAGGTAAACCAACAGCCATTCTTCAGGAGGCGCTT
Organism: Terriglobales bacterium; assembly: GCA_035651655.1. Classification (NCBI taxonomy): domain Bacteria; kingdom Pseudomonadati; phylum Acidobacteriota; class Terriglobia; order Terriglobales; species Terriglobales bacterium. The sequence continues at coordinate 84,312 of DASRFG010000029.1, read as the reverse complement.
CGCGAGGGCAAATGGCAAGGGACGCTGGACCGCGTGCGCAAGAACGGCCAGCGATTTAAAGCTCGGGCTGTGCTCACGCCTCGGCGTGATCTATCGGGAAATGCAATTGGCTTCCTGCTGATCTCCAAAGACATTTCTGCCGAGATCTTAAATGACGAACTGAAAGGGATGCAGCAGCTCTTCCGCGATCTTCTCGAATCAGCACCCGACGGGATGGTGATCGTAAATAAGCGCGGAGAGATCGTGCTGGTTAACACCCAAACTGAGAACCTCTTTGGGTATAGCCGGGAACAGCTCCTGGGAGGCCCGGTGGAGCGCCTGATTCCTGCCCGTTTTCACGGGCAGCATTTGGTACATAGGCAAAGCTTTTCCTCCGATCCGCGCGCGCGTCCCATGGGCGCCGCTCTGGAATTATTTGCCGTGCATAGCGATGGTCACGAGTTCCCGGTGGAGATAAGCCTCAGCCCATTAAAAACACCAGAAGGGCTCCTGTTTACCGCCGCCATCCGGGACATCACGAATCGAAAACGAGCGGAGAAGAAATTTCATGGCCTGCTCGAATCCGCGCCGGACGCGATGGTAATCGTGGACAAGACAGGAGAGATTGTCCTCATCAATTCCCAGGCCGAAGCCTTATTTGGCTACTCCCGTAGTGAAGTTTTGGGCAAGCGGGTGGAGTTCTTGATCCCCAGTCGTTATCACGCGAGGCACGGTGGCCATCGGGATAGTTTTTTCTCTGCCCCCAAAGCTCGCCCCATGGGACGTGACCTGGAACTTTACGCATTGCGAAAGGACGGAACCGAATTCCCGGTCGAGATCAGCCTAAGCCCTTTGGAGACCGAAGAAGGCGGCTACGTTACCGCTGCCATCCGTGACATCAGCGACCGCAAGCTTATTTCGCAAACTCTGAAGGACCAAAATCTTGAATTGGAAAAGGCCAATCGCGCCAAGGACATTTTCCTGGCCAGCATGTCACACGAGCTGCGAACCCCGTTGAACGCCATCATTGGGTTCACCGGAACATTGCTCATGAAGCTGGCAGGGCCGCTCACTCAAGAGCAAGAACGGCAGCTCAAGACAGTTCAAACCAGTAGTCGGCATCTCTTGTCACTCATCAATGACCTGCTCGACCTGGCCAAGATTGACTCCGGCAAAGTGGAGATCACACTTGAGCCAGTGAATGGCCGGGAGGTGATCGATGAAGTCGTGACAACCTTACGCCCCCTTGCTGAACAAAAAGGCCTGCTCCTGACCACCGTCGTGCCGCAAAAAGAACTGATCTTTCGCAGTGACGGGCGGGCTCTGAAGCAAATATTGCTCAATCTTGCAAATAATGCCATCAAGTTCACAGAAAAAGGGACCGTGTCCCTGATGCTTCAGGAGCACGCACTGGATCCCGAAAATACTATCGAATTCGCGGTGAGTGATACCGGGATCGGAATTCGCCCAGGGGACAAAGAAAAGCTTTTTCGAGCTTTCAGCCAGGTCTCGGATAGCGGCTTGCGTCGAGAGGGTACAGGTTTGGGACTGCACCTCAGCCGAAAATTGGCGGAGTTGCTGGGAGGAAGTATCTCCGTGGAAAGTGAACCTGGAAGGGGCAGCACATTTCGGTTGTCGATAAAACAAGGTCAGACTGCGAAAAAATCTTATGCCCGCGCGAATTCTGGTAATTGAAGACAATCCGACGAATTTGGACTTAATGACCTACCTTCTCCGCGCCTGCGGCCACACGCTGCTTAGCGCCACCGACGGTGAAAGCGGCCTGGATCTCAGCCGCCGTGAAAAGCCCGACCTGGTGATTTGCGATGTGCAATTGCCCAAGATGGACGGCCGCGAGGTTGCAAAGCAATTCAAACTCGACGCTTCATTGCAAAAAATCCCGATCATTGCCGTAACTGCGTATGCCATGGTGGGTGATCGCGACCGGCTGCTGGCTGCGGGCTTCGACGGATACATATCCAAACCTATTGACCCAAGCATTTTCCTGCAACAGACGCAGGAGTTCCTCCCCGCCGAGCGTCACGCGACGAAATTACAGTTGCCTCACGAAATCCTCAAGGATGAGCCACAGGAAAACTCTCAATTTTTGGCGACAGTATTAGTTGTGGACGACTCGGAGGTTAATCTGAATTTTATGCGTACCCTGCTCGAGCCTTTTGGCTACCGGGTACTCACGGCCACCCGCCCCAATGAAGCCCTAACCACTGCCAGAGCGCGAAAACCGGACCTCATTATTTCCGACGTTCACCTGGCCCACTACAGCGGCTACGATTTGCCCAAACTGCTACGCGCCGACTCCAAGCTGGCATCGGTACCTTGCATCCTTATTTCCTCTACCGATACTGATGCTAGAGCCAGGAACAATGCCATAGCTGCGGGCGCCAGCCTCTTCATTCTTCGTCCCATTGAGCCGGAACAGCTGCTGGGAGAAATCAACCGCATTGCCAAGACCAATAGCTAAGCCATGGCTAACATTTTTGTCGTCGAAGACGATCCTGCCAGCCGCGATTACCTGCGCACCGTTCTGGGCCATTTCGGCCACACCGTAACCGAAGCCGCCGATGGCGCCGAGGCCCTCTCGAAAATCGCCCACTTGAACCCTGATTTGGTGATTAGCGACATCCTGATGCCCACCATGGATGGCTATGAGTTTGTGCGCCGGTTGAGGCAATCCCCAGCACTCGCGCATACGCGGGTAATTTTCTACAGTGCCACTTACCATCACTCAGAGGCAGCGGCATTGGCACGCAGTTGCGGAGCTCTTCGCGTAATCGCGAAACCTGCCGATCCCCAGGAACTGAACGGGGTCGTGGAAGAGGTGCTCAAACAATCGGTCACCGCAGTTTCATCGAATGAGGAAGTTTCCAGCGGGGCTAGCCTTCAACGTATTTCAGGCCGTTTGGCAGCCAGGTTTACTGAATTGAAAGCTGTCAGAGGCCGCTTGTCTGCACTGATCGAACTAGGCAAAGACCTGAGCTCCCAAACTGACCCCTCGCGCTTGGCAGAGACCTTTTGCAAGGGAGCACGCTATGTTCTGGGCGCAAAGTGTGCGGTGGTGGTGACGCTTTCTGCGGAAGACCGAACCCCTTGCTTTGCCACCAGCGGTTTCCTTCCCGAGTTCAAACCTCGCATTACCACTCAGGAAGTGGCATCCATGCTGTTCGAACTTGTTGGTGAAAATAAGAACTCTGTTTGTTGTGATCACACTTCAAGCGCTGTTCGAAAGCTCCAGGCTTTAGCGGACGCGGGACCAATTCGATCGTTGTTAGTCACGCGTCTCAGCGGGACAGGGTCGAAGTTATACGGCGTCTTTGCCGCCGCCAACAAGCTGGGAATTGAGCAATTCGATGCCGAAGAAGAAGACCTGGCAAACACCGTTTCCGGCCAGTTTGCCGTTGCTTACGAAAATCTCGGTCGCCAGCATGACTTGATGGTGGCCGAAGAAAAATACCGCACCATTTTCGAAAATGCGGTAGAAGGCATGTTTCAAGCCTTGCCCGGTGGCGTGTACACGGCCGCCAATCCTGCGCTTGCAAAAATATTTGGATTTGCATCGCCCCAGGAGCTTATGGCCACAACCACGGCACAGCAGCAGTACGTCCGCCGCGATGTACGCGAAGCCATGATCATGCGACTCACCGCCATTGGCGAAGTGGCGGGGTTTGAATACGAGGCTTATAGAAAGGATGGAAGCAAAATATGGGTCTCAAAATCAGTGCGCGCAGTCCCGGACGCCAGTGGATCAGTTCTGCATTATGAAGGCAGCGTCCAGGATGTTACCGCGCGCAAGCGGATGGAAGCCAAGGTCCGGATTTTGCTGGACTCCACCCCTGACGCCATGGTGATTGTTGGTGGCAACGGCAAAATAGCGGTGGTAAATAACCAGGTTGCAAAAGTATTTGGTTACACTCCCGAGGAACTGGTGGGACAAGAGTCGGAGATCTTGGTGCCGGAGCGCTTCCGAGCCAACAATCCCATATGTCGCAGTCCCAAAGCTTCTAATTCAGGATCAGTGATCAACGGATTAGATCTTTACGCCCGCCGCAAAGACGGTACTGAGTTCCCGGTTGATATCAGCACCAGCGCCGTGGAAACCGATGAAGGAGTTCTGCAAGCGGCCGCGATTCGCGACATCAGCGAGCGCCGCTTGCTGGAGGAGCAATTCCGGCAAGCCCAGAAAATGGAGGCAGTGGGCCGCCTCGCTGGGGGGGTGGCGCATGATTTCAATAATCTGTTGATGATCATCTCCAGTTACGGGCAGCTCATGCTGGACCAAAACTCCTTGACCGACTCCGCACAAAAACATATCAAGCAGATTCTGGGTGCTGCTGAACGGGCGGCGGCTGTCACCAAGCAACTTCTGGCATTTAGCCGGCGCCGTCAGCCGGCCACTACGGTTCTCGACTTGAACGTTGTAGTTCAGGACTTGGCCAAGATGTTGCCGCGCCTCCTGGGCGAAGACATTCAGATGAGCATTGAGCCGGCAAGTGAGCGGAGCACGGTCAAGGCGGACCTTACCTACCTTGATCAGATCATCATGAATCTGGCAGTCAATGCGCGCGACGCCATGCCTAAGGGAGGGCGATTGCGGATCAAGACTGCAAACATAGATGCGGACTCACCTTACGCGGCGGCACACCCGCCTTTAACGCCAGGCAAGTACGCGATGATTAGTGTTACTGATAACGGCACCGGCATGGATCAGGAGACTAAATCGCACATCTTTGAGCCGTTCTTCACTACCAAAGAACCGGGTAAAGGCACCGGTCTGGGCTTGGCGACGGTGTACGGAATCGTGCAGCAGAGCGGGGGTTGCATCCTGGTGGAAAGCACGCTGGGCGCGGGTACGACGTTTGAGGTGTATCTGCCACGTATTGCTGCCGCCCTGAGCAAGGATTCAGCGGGGGCCGTCGTCAGCAAAGTGCAGGCACGCGGCGAGACGATTCTGCTGGTGGAGGACGAAGCCGGCTTGCGGGCTGCAGCCACCGAGTACTTGGGGTTGAAGGGCTATACCGTCTTGCCCGCTTCAGGCGGCCCGGAGGCGCTTCGCATCGCGGAGAATCACCAAGATCCCATTGCCGTGTTGGTGACGGATGTGATCATGCCGGAAATGGGCGGAATTGAACTGGCAAAACGGCTCTTGCAACTCCGTCCGGCTCTGATGGTGGTATATATGTCCGGCTACAGCAACCAGGAACTCCCCGAGCGCGAAGACATCGTAGTGCTGCAAAAGCCCTTCGCGCTAAGTGTGCTGGATGAAAGCCTCAGGCGCCTCTTGGCGAAACAAACCGCGAAACAATCTGCCGCTCACGCGTAAATCGCGGCCAGAAATTCCGGTATTGACGTTCCCGTCCAGCAAACCTACGATTCAACTCCCAGGAGAACACAATGCCAGGCCATTCAAAAAAGCCTGTTTCGCCACAGCTCGATCGCCGGAGATTTATCGGAGGTACCGCTGCCACAGTAGGCCTCATGCTGGTGAAGCCGGAAACAGTATTCGGCACAAGCGCAAACTCCGCGGTTCGCGTTGGCCTGCTTGGTTGCGGCGGCCGCGGCACCGAGGACGCAACCCACGTTGTCGAGACCGGGGGCGCCCGCGTGGTCGCCTTGGCCGATTTGTTTCAGGACCAGCTCGATGTCGCCCGCGCGCACTTCGACCAGCTCCAAAAGGCGAAGGGCTACTCCGCGATTGATCCATCGCAGCTCTTTGTGGGTCCTGACGCGTACCGGCGCATCAACCACTCCAAGGAAGTGGACGCGGTGGTGATCGCCACCCCACCCTACTACCATCCCGTGCACTTCGAAGCTGCAGTAGCGGGCGGCAAACACGTCTATCTGGAGAAACCAGTTGGCGTGGACGTGCCCGGCGCTCTGAAGGTAGTCGACATTGCTAAGCGTGCCCAAGGCAAACTGAGCATGGATGTGGGTTTCCAAATTCGCGATTGCCCGCCTTTTGTTGAAATGGTTCGCCGTATTCACGGCGGGGCACTGGGAAAGATTGTCTGCGCCGAAGCCTATTACTTTGCGGGCTACGCCGATCGCCCTGCCTGGCCGAAGGCCTCCCCAACCGAGCTTCGCATCCGCAATTGGATGTATGACCGTGCTCTTTCTGGCGACATCATTGTGGAGCAAAACATCCACGTCATTGATATCTGTAATTGGGTGCTCAAGTCGCACCCCCTCAAGGCTACTGCCACCGGCGGACGCGGGGGGCGCCCGACTGATGGCGACGTCTATGGCAACTACCATGTTCTCTTCCACTATCCCGAGAACGTTGACGTGACTTTCAGTTCCACACAGTTTTGCAAAGGCTGGTGGGACGTCACCGAACGCTTCTTCGGCACCAAAGGCACCTCGCAGTCTCCATACGCCGGCCAACTCGGAATCTGGGGAGACGAACCCTGGCAGGCTCCAGGGTCGGGAGTAAGGGACAGCGACCCAAAGAATTTTTCAGCCACCGGCGCGTTCAACGACAACTTGCAGTTCGCCGATCCGGAGAAGAAGAAGGCGTTCGTTGCAAGTATTACCAGCGGCAACTTTCATAATCAGACAGCCAAAGGCGCGGAATCGGCCATTTCCTGCATGATGGCGCGCAAGGCCGCCTACTCCGGCCGGGAGGTCACGTGGGAAGAAATAATCAAATCCACCGAGGTGTATGACCCCGGGATTGATCTGACCCGGCTGAGCTAACAGCGGGAGCAGCGGCTGTTTCGTGTGCCGGAATATCGCTGCGTCTCTGAAAAGATTTCTTTAGTTCTCGCCGGTTACCAGCAGCGCCGCTCCTTCGCTGGTGTCTTTGTTGCTCGTGCCCCATACGGCGCTGGTGCCCCACACGGCGCTGAATCCGCTGTCGGTTCCCGTACCCCAAACCGCCGAGGTGCCCCAAACCGAAGGGCTCCCCCATCCCGACGACTGCGAGCCAACGAAGACACCGGTTCCCCATACTGCCGAGGTGCCCCAAATCGCTGAGGTGCCCCATACGGCTGAGCTATCGGGCAAGAAATAAACACTTTGCGAAGTCGCGTCGTAATGGGCGATCGGTGACTTAGCCGGAAGATTCGCAACCTCGGTACTGGAAAGTGCTGCCTGCAAGTCAACGTAACCGGCACCGATGGTGAACGCGTCGTATTGGCTGTTGTAGGTAGCGCCTGTGTTCGGATCCGTAGCTGAGCTGAACTGTGAGAAGGTCTTATAGGCCGTTTTCATCAGCCGGGCCTTTACTTGGTCCGGCGTTAAGTTGGGTTGCGCTTTGAGGAGGACGGCCACTGCGCCGCTCACAGCGGCTGCTGCCATGCTCGTGCCGCTCATTTGGTAATAGGCGCTTGAGACGGAGTTCGTACCTTTTGAATTGTAGTACTTGGTTGCGATCTGATTCATCGGATACGTTGTGTAGATGTATCCGTTCCCGGCAACGGCGCTGATTATCCTATTGCCTGGGGCCACCACATCTGGCTTCACGATGTGATCGAAGAGTGTCGGTCCTTTTGAGCTGTAGCTCGCAATCAGGTCGTCACTGCGGGTGCCTGTACCCATGGGCTTCATCGCGCCCACGGTAATTACGTAAGGATCATTCGCCGGTGCAGCGATGGTCGCGTATCCGTTAGTGGCAGCGGAGTTATCGCGACCGTTATTCCCGGCAGCAACCACTACAACGATACCCGCTTTCCAGGCTTGTTCCACTGCCTGGCATAGCGGGTCCTGCTGATAACTCTCGTAAACAGGTCGGCCCAGTGAAAGATTAATTACCCGGATGTTGTACTTCGATTTCAAACTGATGGCCGTCTGCAATGCCGATATGACGTAGCTGTCATTGCCATTGCCATACGCATCGAGTACGCGAAGGTTGATGATGTTGGCGTTGGGAGCAATTCCTGTGAACGTGATGAAACATGTCGGGCAGAGCGAAGACGCTCCGTTACCCGCGATCATGCCCGCGACGTGGGTCCCGTGGCCGTACTGGTCAATGGGAGAGGACGACTTGCTGGGAGATATGGGGGGAAGAAAACTCTGGCTGTAAACAATTCGATAGTTCTTTGCGGATCCAGCGACGGTTAAATCGTTATTCGTGCTGGTCGAAGTCCCTTCATTGATGCCGCTGTCGATCACAGCTACGCCCACGCCGCTTCCGTCATAGCCCAACTGCCAGGCATAGGGAGCATTGAGCGCGTTATCGTAAAAATCAGTAGTTGTTGAGGCCCGGGTCAGCTTTCGATCTTCGGAGATATATGTTACTTCCGGGTTTCTGGCCAAACCGGGGAGTGCCACCGCCGGAATTACCGCCCGGACAGCGTGAATGATTGAAAAGGACTGGATCCCCACCGCATGCTTGCCACGAAGCAAATTTAAATGGAGTTGGGTGGGTGCAGTACGGAATTGCACGATGACGCTTGCGGGAAGCCCGGTACGTCCTTGGAGTTCGGGCGCAAGCTTTGGCGTTCCCGCCAGGGCCACAATCGAACTCAGCAGCAGCGCGAAAATGATCAATACTTTCTTCACAGCAGCAACTTCTCCTGTTCGATTCTCTGAAGCTAACTAGTCGCCGAGAAGAACACTGTCACCCCAGAGGACGCTATCACCCCAAAGGACACTGTCACCCCAGAGCACGCTATCTCCCCACAGAACGCTATTACCCGAAAGTACCGACTGTCCGTTAATCGCGGTTCCCGACAGTACGGAGTTTCCCCAAACGGTTGACGCATCGAATGTCGCTGAATTACTCCAGATCGTAGTTGGATCGGAAATTACATACGCAATTCCGGTAGTCGCGTCGTAGCCAATGGAGGGCGACTTCGCAGATCCCGTAGTTGCGGGAGCGTCGTCTGTGCTTTCCAGTGCCGCCTGTATGTCCAAATATCCGGCGCCCACCGTGAACATGTCGTAATAGCTGGTATACGTGATGCCGGTGACCGCATCGGTGCTTGAACTGGAGCTGGGGAAGACCTTATACGAAGTCTTCATCAGGCGTGCTTTTACCTGGTCTGGCGTAAGACTTGGCTCTTGCTGCAAGAGCAGCGCAGCAGCACCGCTTACAACCGGTGTCGCCATGCTGGTTCCACTGAGCATGAAGTAGTGGGTGGAGGGAAGCACTGTCCCGCTCGCGCTGTAGTAGTTGGTCGGAAGGGCGTTCAAGGGGAATGACGTGAACAGCGTCACCCCAGTGCTCGCCAAGACGGAAATGATTTTGTTACCAGGAGCCACGATGTCCGGTTTGGCAATATGGTCAACGAGGGTCGGGCCCTTCGAGCTGAAGCTGGCGATCAGGTCATCGGCTCTGGTCGCACTGTTCATTGATTTCATCGCACCTACGGTGATCACATAAGGATCGTTACCAGGCGCGTTGATGGTTCCGTAGCCATTTGTGCCCGCTGCATTGTTGCGGCCATCGTTGCCGGCCGCTACTACCACGACGATGCCCGCGTTCCAGGCTGCTTCCACCGCCTGGCACAGAGGATCAACCGTGTAGTTCTCATAAACCGCTCGTCCAACCGACAGATTGATAACGCGGATGTTGTAGGTTGATTTGAGCTCGATCGCTTTCTGGATGGCTGCGATGAGACCGCTGTCTGTACCGCCACCGTGCTGATCGAGGACCTTAAGGCTAATCAAAGTCGCATTGGGTGCGATACCTGTGAACGTCATGGTGAAGCCGGCACCCCTTGAATTGTTGCCGTTGCCCGCGATAATTCCGGCCACGTGCGTGCCATGGCCGTACTGATCGGTAGGGTCCAGATTGACGAAATTTTCACTGTAAACAACGCGCGATTGAATCCCGGCACCATTGAAATCGGAACTTGGGCTGATGCCGCTGTCAATCACTGCCACACCGATTCCACTGCCATCCAATCCCAGGTTGGCGGCGTACGCTGCGTTTACCGCTTCCTCGTAGAAATCGGTTTCGGTTACCTTGCCCTTCAAGTGGCGGTCAAGAGAAACGTAAGCCACGTCCGGGTCGTTGGCCAAGTCGTCGAGAGCACTGGCAGGTATTCTGAATAGGCCACCTTTGACGGTTCTGCGAAAATCGTGCTTCAGCGCGCCGCCCTTTGCTTTCACTTTATTAAAGTGAGTGCTGGTGGGCCTCTTCTTGAACTGCACAATTACATCAACAAAGGAATTGCCGGAAACTTTATGGAGGTCCTTCGATAGCTTCGGCGACCGTGCGAATGCCAGACTTGTGATTAGAATCAGCGTGATCAGAACCAGCTGATTAAGAGCCCGAGCGGCGCCGCATCGCTCTTTCTCATTCCGGCGTCGGATTGGGTAGTTGCCTGACATAACTTGCTCACCCTCGCAGTGGATACAGTCCCCTTGACTACAGCACGCCAACTACCGACTGGGGTTCTGCAAACGGTTGATTCTGCACACATGAGCTAGGGGCTTCAGGGTTGAATGGGACAAAGTGTCCCATCCGCTTTGCCTACGGCCACTTTGGCGCAAGTTCGGAGGAAGGGGAAAACAGCAGTAGCGTAGACGTAAGGCTTAGTGCTTCGGGCGGAAGGACTCTTCGCCAACACCCCTAGGGGCTTGGTCCCTGGCAGGATTAATTGCGGAGAACCGCAGTCACGTACGCCTGCAGAGCTCGCTTAGCGGTGCTACATCTTGATTGTCACCACCCCTAACATTTCTGGAAGCACCTTCAACCCTGCGATGATTCGTGTCGGCTACTTTACGGCGAAGGACCACACGGAATTGAACAGAACGCCCTCGCCCTGATTCTGCGCAATATCCGACCCTGCGAACTTTTTCGACTTATTCACCGGGCGCAAAACGATTCCGTATTCGCCAGGGGCCAGGGCGGAAGAAGGAGAAATCTGGGCCTGCCCAGGTGCGGTCTTCTTATTCTGTGTGGGCATGCGCTGTTCGACGAAAGACGAATAAAGCTGCCAGTCTGTACCTTGGGCGATGTCCTGCTTGGCTTCCGTGGCTCCCACCAGGCGCCAGTTGTTAGAGGTGGGGACCAGCTTCACAATGCTGGGCTCGAATTCGTCAGGATTGATACCAGGGATGCCGGCGTAGTTGACCTCGAATGCCGGCGTATTTGAGGCGACGGTAGTTGCCGACTTGGGAGTGGGTATCGCCCAGACATAAGTGAAGCTCGGCTTGCGATGGCCCATTATTCCGCCCATCACTCCGCCTGCTGCGTTAACTGCGGAAGCTCCGGCGTAAGAGCCACTATGCGCGGCTGCGGACCATGCCGCCTGCTGCACACCAACCTGCAGCGCTTGGGTGAGAGCGGCGTCAGTGGCCAGTGCCCCGAGTGAATTAGCTTTTGCTTTGGTTTGGGCGACTTGGGTTTTCTCCAGCGCGAGTGGCAGTTTCGAATTTTCCTGCAGTAAGTTAACCGCCGGCTGTCCTGACGCGGCCGGCCCGCTGGAGGCCGGCGCGGATGCCGTTGCGGCCGATGCCGCAGTGTTACGCTTGTTCTTTTGCGCCGCCAGCATCGCGTCCATCACACTTTGACTCACGCCCGCTTTCTGCAGGGCGATGAGCCCGTTCGCAGAGGTATCGAATTGCGTCTCGTTGGCCTGGATTGCGTTAATAATGACGCTCTCAGGCAGGTGGTTCTTGGTCATGCTCACAACATCGTCGTTGCTCAGGGGCTTGCTCTGCTGCGCCACAACTAGCGCCACACTCAGCAGCACACAAGCGATCAGGCTGGCTCGGAAACTCTTGAACATGGGAGGCCTCCCGGAAAATTGAGGAATGGATCCAAGGGCCGAGTTACTGGCGCGACATTGTCTCACTCCGCCGACATATGTCAAGTGAGTTTAGGGCGAAAGGACGCCACTGGGCTTGCCGGCCCTGCGCCTGAACGTTGCTATGGAACGAGCGGCAATGAAAAGTGAAACATTGGTCCCCGGCCCAGCTGGCTTGTCACTCCGATTGTGCCGCCTTGTAAATCGACAATAGCTGCATTCCTGTCGTGGACAGCCGGCCGGTGCCTCGACGAAACATCCTGCCTCATAGCGTGCATTGTGGGATTGGAAAATCACTCGTTTGCGGCAACGCGTTCACGTTATGGTTTCGCAGCAGCTTATTCAAAGCAGGGATGGTGCTGTCGTTGATTTCTTTCCAACGCGTGAGATCCTTCCTTAAAGCTTCGCATTGCTGTTGTGCGGCAGCTGTGATTGCATTGGAGGGTGCTGCATCGCCGCTGCCTGCCATGGTTAGGAGCCTGGCTAGATCGCGGTTCACGAGCCCAAGGCCAGGCTCAGCAGAGGTGCCGCCCTCCAGCTTTTCCAAGTCAGTATCGAGGGCCTTTACTGCCGTTAGAGCGTCGCTGCTAGTTGAATCGGTGCTGAGGGCCTTCTGCCGATCGGTGAGCATAGACTGCAATTGAGAAACTTGGTTGTGAGCGGCATAGCTGAGGGACATCCACGAACTGATTGCCTTCTCCAGTTCCAACTGGTGGACGAGATCAGCCTGACCCGCGTGCGCACGCGGATCCAAGGTCACAATAAGAGGCTGGTTATACGTTTTTCCGTCCACGGTCAGCGCGATCTGGTATTCACCGGGAACAACCAGCGGTCCGGGCGGTTGGATTCGAGGGGTCTGCCCGGGAATGGCATGTTCAGCCAGCGTGTATTCAACGTAATCGAGTCGGCCACCAAAATAGCCATAGGGAAGCGTCTGCGGGGCGTCATAGCGCAGGTCCCAAACAAAACGGTTGTGCCCGGCGTTCTTTGTTAGCGTCGGCGGCGGCGCGAACCAATAGTCGGGAACGTTAGGAAAGCCAACCGGAGCAGGCTGAGGAGCGCTGCTGAACTGGCGCATCAATGTTTTCTGCTGATCGTAGATGGCTAACGTGATCTGACTTGAGGGCTGCGCTTTTAAAAAGTAGTCAAAGATGGCGCCGTCGGGCGGATTCTGGCCGGCTGGGGTTTCCGCGGGAAGGGGAGTGTCCTGGTTCACGTCCCAGCGCACGCGAATTGCATTGGCCGGCCGGAAGAAGTGCACGTCAGGCTTCGCCCCTGGATCCATCTGCCGCAGCGGAGTCAGATCATCCAGGATCCACAGCCCGCGACCAAATGTCGCCGCGGCCAAGTCATCCTTATGTACGACCAGATCGCGCACCGACGTCGTAGGAAGATTGAGTTGCAATGGCTGCCAGTGGTCGCCGTCATCAAAGGAAACGGATACTCCGTCCTCTGTGCCAGCGTATAGCAGGCCTTTTCGGACCGGATCCTCGCGCACAACGCGTACCACTGAACTCTCCGGCAAACCGGCCACAATCTTTTGCCAGCTTCGGCCGTAGTCGTGGGTGCGATATGCGTATGGGCGGGAGTCATGGAAACCATTCACCACTGCATAAGCTGCGCCTCGGTCATGATGCGAAGCCTCAATCATCACGAACGTGCTCTGAGGCGTTACTCCGGTCGGTGAAACGTTGCTCCAGGTCTTACCACCATTTTGGGTTAGCTGAACCAGTCCATCGTCAGTGGCGACCCAGATTTGGCCCGGCTGCAGGGGGGAAGGCGAAAGCGTGGAGATCGCATGTTTCGATGCGGTAAAGCTCTGGACTTTTTCCGTTTCCTTCGCGGCCCCGCGGCTCAGGTCCGGGCTGATCGCCTGCCAGGTCATCCCGTTGTCAGTGGTTTTTAAAAGAGACTGCGTGCCCAGATAGAGCATACGCGGATCCTGCGGAGAGAAAGCCATGGGCATGACCATCGAGGCGCGATCCTTGCTGCCCAGCACGAAAACGTGCACCACTTGCCCAGTGGTTTTGTCGAATCTGATTACGGTGTTGTACCAGCCAGCGGCATACACAACATTGCTATTAGCGGGGTCGGCGACGATGGAGCCGATTTCGAATCCGCCGGGCGAAAACCAGTCGCGATAGGTGATCTCGCCGTAGTCGCCGCGGCTGGGAACCGCGACCGTGCCGCTGTCCTGCTGTGCCGCGTAAAGGTGATAAGGAAACTGGTTGTCGGCGGAGACGTTGTACAACTGCCCAGTGGCCTGGTTGTACCAGGAACTCCAACTTTCGCCACCATTCACGCTGACGATCGCCCCCTGATCTACACCCGCAATCATCTGCCGGGAATCATCAGGATTGATCCACAGGACGTGGAAGTCATCCCCGCTCGGAGCACCGGCGAAGGCGTCGAAAGTTTTCCCGCCATCTACAGAGCGGTAGAGTGATGTCTGGGCCAGGTAGACAATATCGGCGTTTTTCGGATCCACAAAAACCCGGCTGAAATAAGAGCTGCCGACGATCCGCGGATCCGTCGTAATCCGCTGCCAATTCGCTCCCGCGTCATCGGAACGCAGGAGACCCTCGCTGACGATGGCGTAGACGCGCCGGCCCTGAGTGCCGGGAGCAACCGCAACTCCAATACGCCCAACGCTCCCCGAGGGCCAGCCCTTACCTTGGGCAAGTTCCCAGGAGGAACCTTCGTCGGTTGAGCGATATAGCCAGCCATCCGGTTTGGGTGAAGTAGGTTGGTCGAAGGAATCAGGATTGCGATGGCATAGCGCGGCAAAAACCTCGGCGGGATTATCAGGATTGAAACTGAGGTCAATGCCTCCAGTGGCTTCTTCCCTGGACAGCACTTTACGCCAGGTCTTGCCGGCGTCGGTGGTTTTGAAGATACCTCCCATTGGATTCGGAGGGTAGTCGCCGCCTGCCGCGACCAAGACAATATCGGGATTATGCGGATCCACCACAATTGCGTCGATGTAGCGCATGTCGCCAAGACCGATCTTTGTCCAGGTGACACCGGCGTCGGCGGACCTGTACATCCCCTTGCCGCGTATCTGCTCGCCGGTGCCTACATAAATAATGTTCGGATTAGAAGCGGCCACGGCCAACGCGCCTACAGACGAATCGTGCTCCTCATCGAAGATGGGCTTCCAAACTTGCCCGCCGTCGTTGGTCTTCCAAACTCCGCCTCCGGGCGTCCCCATGTAATAGATAGTGGGTTGGCCCGCGATGCCGGCGACGGCGGTGACTCGCCCGGCGCGAAACGGGCCAACCAGCCGCCAGCGCATGGCAGCGTAGCTGTCTGAAGTGATTGATTGGGCCGCGCCTGTAGCAGTAAGGAGCAGAACGAAGGCGAAGTGTGCCACCAGGCGGAAAAGTGCGACGGGCGTGCGCTGGTCGTGTGTCATTTTATTTGGTTCAGGGTTCGGTCTTCCAGAAATCTATGCCGACTGCTTGTTCAGGCACGTCAACTGTGGCGACCGTCTTCAACGATTGCAGGTCAATCACCTCGACCGTGCCCGGTTCCGAACCGATTCCTTCCACGGCGACGAATGCATACAGGTTATCGGGACTGACTACGACGCCATCGGGAACTTTGCGCTTGGTAGGAATACGCGCAAGTTCGCGCCCGGTTTTCAGGTCGAAGACGGAGACCGATTGGCCGCGCTTGTTGGTGGCGATCAGCTTACCGTCTTTAGAGACCGCGAGATTATAAACTCCGGGACCGGCCGGTATGTGGCGGCTGACCTTCCAATCTTTTACGTCCACCTCGATGATGTCGTCCGCCTTGTTGCAAGCAACATAGACCGAATCTCCATCTGCCGAAGGCTGCGCCCAGGTGGGGCTGCAGGTGACGGCGGACATATGCGCGTGTTCGGCTGCCGGTGGTGCGCCCATCACGCCGGCTTCTTTTCCCTTGGTGAGCGTGAAGTAGCGGGAGACGCGGAATTTTCCGGTGTCGATTTCCACCAGCATGTCGTCCATCATGCAGCCAGAGTACTGTTTTGTGCCCTGAGGATTGATGCGCGAGCCATGCGGCATCACGCAAGTCTTGATACGAGCGGCTTCAAGCATCTCATCGGTGGCAACAACCGAGACGGAGGAAGGAACCATGTCGCCGTGCAGGTTGAAATTGACGGCGTAGATGAAGTTGCCGTCGGGCGTGACGTCAACAGTGGCAGGAAAAAAGCCGAGGGTGACCTGCCCGACTACTGCGTCGTCCTTCGTGCGGTATTTCAGCGCCAGGCCGTAGGGCCGCCCGTGGCCGATGGTCACGTAATAGAACTGCTTGTCTGGAGACATAATGATTCCATGCGGACCATTGATGTCGCCGGTGGGCAGCAGCCCGGTGTGGATCTGATGGTCAACCTTTGCCCCGTCGGGACCAAACCGAACCGAGACAATTTTGTCCCCGCTCTCACAAACCAGATAAACAAAATACTGCTTTGCTGGAGCATTAGCTGCCGCCACCACATCGGCCAGCAGCAGTACTTGCGCCAGCAAAGCCCAGAACGTCAGCCTGGACATAACTCGACTCACGGAAGCGGCGGCGCCGTCGTGGAACCTTTGAATTTCGGTGCTCCCAGCTTGGTGATCCATAGGCCCGAGTTAATGTCGTTGAAGAAGATCAGCCCATTGTGCGGTTGCGCGCCCCACGCGAACGGCAGATTCGCGCGATAGCCGTCAGGATCGCCCGTCCACAGGCGAGTAATCTCGCGGCCCTGACGATATAGGTCGCCTCTAAGTTCGCCGGAGACATCGAGCACCCTGCCGCCGCCGTTGTAGAACCCCATGTAAAGAATGTCGTTATCCACCCAGATATTGTGAGAGCCGGCCTCGGGCACGGCGTATTCAGCAACCTTGCGAGGATGCTCAATGTCAGAGACGTCTACAACGTGCGCAATACCGCGGACCGGAATCCGCGTTTTGGCGTGCAGGTCGAATTCAGCAGGGAAGACTTCATCGCCTACAAAAACATAGTTCTTGTAACGGAACACAGCGTGGGCTCCCGCCAACCATCCGTTTCCGTACAGTTCGTTGTGATTGAAACGAAGCTGGCTTACGAACTGGGGATGTTCTGGACTGCCCTTCTTGATGCCGTTGCCGACGTCGAGAATAACCAGCCCGTCTCGCCAGTATGCGAGGTAGGCCAGACCGTCAACCACCTGCAAATCGTGCACGTAACGCCCCGCGGAGGTTGGACCAAAGGGACCCTCGATAGTCTTGGCCAGGGGAGTGTCGACCTGCCAGCGCGCGACTTCCTTGGGCGCCTTCGGGTCCGCGAAATCAATGATGCGCAGCGATCCGGTTGCATCATCTGTGACGTAAGCATAGTGCTTGTTGAGAAAGGCGCTGTGCACGCCACCAGTTACCGTGGCCGTGTAGTCAGAGATCATCTTTACATGGCTGGGATCGGAGGTGTCGAGAAAGACGATTCCGTTCTTGCGAGTGGATGCGCCTTCGCGGGTAATCACTCCAATTTTTCCGTCGGGCGTGGTGCTGACGTCGTTGATCAGTCGAGCGTCTACGGTAACCGTGTCCACCAGCTTTGGCGTCGTCGGGTCGGAGATGTCATAAACCCACACCTTGTCGGCCACGGAGGAAAGGTAGGCGTTGTTGCCGATGATCCACTCCTCAGCCGTTTGCGTATCCTTTGGTTGCACGTGCGCGACTACCTCAATGGCGCGCTCGACATTGCGAGGGGCGACCGCAACAGAAGTTGTGGCCTCGCGCGCGCCGCTGCTGGCTTTGACAATGTAAGTACCCGGTTCTTCCGCCACAAATGCGCCATCGGGATAGATGGCAGCGCCATTGCCCAACACTTCCCAGCGCACGGATGCATCTTTGACATTTCCGCCGTGCTGGTCCTTTGCGGCAGCCGTGAAGTGAACGACATCTCCCGTGCGGGCTTGGGCAGTCTTGGGTTCTACCGCCAGCGTGGCCACAGGGTTACTCAGGACCTGAACAGCGACATTCCCGCTGGCTTTTCCGGAAGTCGCGCGCAACTTTGCCTGACCCGGCCGCAACCCGGTGACTACCCCGGCAGCATCTACGCTCGCCACTGACGGAGTGTCCGAAGCCCAGGTAATCTTGGCGTTTGCCTGCGGGTCCCCTTGCGCGTTCCGCGCCGTAGCGGACAAAACTTGCGAAGCACCCACGACTAAGGCCCGCGGCTTCGCAATATCAATACGCGCTACGGGTGCCGGTAATACGGTGATCTTCGCATATCCAGTCTTGCCCCCAATAACGGCGCCGACGCGCACCTCGCCTGGTTGGTAGAGGGTCACTGTGCCGTTCTCCACTCCCGCCAAATCAAACGGAGCGGCAAACCACAGCGACGGAGTCCCGGGTACAACCTGGCCCGAGGCATCCTTGCCAACGGCAGTGAACTTTACCTGCTGTCCAACCTCGGCCTTCGCTTCAGGAGGACTGACCTCGACCACCTTAGGCGCGACGGAGCCTTCCGGTGGCGCTGAGGGCGCCCCCTGCTGCTGCGCAGCCACGATTCCTATCAGCACGATAATTGTGGCTGCACTCAACGTTGCTTCTCGACAGGCATTCTTCATTAGTTTCTCCACACAATCTCACGACCCATTGTTTAGGGTGTGAATTTTGGTCGCTGGCCAGCATTGGCAACTTGTACGCTGGTCAAAAAAAGCAGCCGCACGATCTTTTCCATTTTCGGATAATTGATCCGCTCCCATGTGTCGTTCTCGGTGTGATAATCGGGATGCTCGCCGGTGTTGAACAAGACCATGGGAATCGATTTCTCGGCGAACCCGAAGTGATCGCTGCGGGCAAACCACGCTTCCGGGTCGTCGGTGTCAGTCTTGTAATCCAGTTTCAATCCCACTTGCTGGTTGCTGGCCTCAATCATTCGGCGCAGGTCGGGATTATAGAGAGTTCCCACAATATTCACTGCGTTGCGATTTTGATTGGCGGTGGTATGCCAGGTCGCGCTCTCTTCATCGCGGCCGATCATGTCCATGTTTAAATTGGCAACCGTTTTGTCCAGCGGTACTATCGGATGGTCAACATAGTAAAACGACCCCAGCAGCCCGCGTTCTTCGGCGTCGAAGACGATGAACAAAATACTGCGCTTTGGATTTACTTTCCCGCGCACATACGCCTCAGCGCTTGCTAAAACGCCGATCGTGCCGGAGGCATTATCGTCCGCGCCAGGATAGATTCGGGTTCCCAACATCCCACCGTGATCGTAATGTCCGGTTATGGTCACGACCTCCTCTTTCAATTTCGGATCTGTGCCCCGCAGCAGGCCCAGAACGTTCTTCACGTGCACGATCTCGCGGTTGCTGAAGCTCTTGGCCATTCTGACCGTCAAGTTGGGAATGGGCATGGAGCGCGGCTGGAAAGTACGGTCGATCTCTTTTTGCAGGTCCTCAATCTTCTTTCCCGTGCCCGCAAGCATCTGGTTGGCGACCTCAGGTGTGACTGTGAATGCGGGAAGGTCCCACAATCCCGTGAGCAGGCTTTGGCCGTACCTGGGACCGGGCTGCATGTAATCCGCAGGTGCGCTGGGGATTCTCTCTGGCCGCCGTTCTTTATCCATGTCCACTATCAGGATCCCGGCAGCTCCGGCTTTGCGGAGTTGCTCAACCTTGTACCAGACGTAGGAGTGAAATGTGTCCCACTTGCCCTTGAAGCGCGAATTTGGATCGGACGCCTGCGGTTCACGCGCCATGACGAGCGCAATTTTCCCTTGTAGGTTCGCGTTCTTCAGGTCGCTGTAGCCGTACTCGGGAGCATCCACACCGTAGCCCGCAAACACAACTGGTGCTGTTATGTCCTCGGGATTGTTGGTCTCAGCCATCCATTGCATGTTGAAATCGTGTCCATACATGAATGTCTTTTCTGATCCGGGCCGTTTGATTTGCAGGACGGTATTCGCCGGATCTACGGTGGCGCGCACCGTTTCGAAGTTCTGGAAGTAGGTCCCATCATCGCCCACGGGCGCCAGGCCCAATCGCATAAATTCCGAGGCGATGTAATCCGCAGCTATCCGTCCTTCGCGGCTGCCGGCATTTCTTCCTTGCATCTCATTCGACGCCAGGAAATACATTTGCGCCTTCATGGCATCGGCGCGAACGAAGTCAACCGCTTCCTGCGCGACTGCCGACGTTACCAGAAGCAGAATTGCTGCTAAAGTCGTCCTCATTTGTCCCCCGCTTGCTTTTTCACTGCTGCGCCGGTGCGCTACCCTGAACCCCAAGATTGAAGTGCTGTGAGAACCAGGCGACACTACGATCCAAGAAGTCCACGATGTGCTTTGGCTCCTGTAAGCCGTGGCCTTCGCGGGGATAACGCACCATGATCGTCTCCACCCCTACATCTTTGAGCCCGATGTAGTACTGCTCTGCCTCGGCGATGGGAACATCATTGTCGTTTTCCCCGTGTACCAACATAGTCGGCGTGCGCACGCGCGCGACATACCTCAAGGCCGAGCGTTCCCACAACTTATCCATCAGATTTTCCTGGTGGGGATAGACGCCGAACTCTACTGCGAGATAATCGTGATAGTAAGCCATGTAGTTGAAGCTGACCAGGTTCGAAATCCCCGCGGTGGGAATTGCAGCCTTGAAAATTGAGGTTTGGGTGATGACCCAGTCGGTCAACTGGCCGCCGTAGCTTACGCCGCCTATCCCGAGGCGGTCGGGGTCAATCCAACCGTAGTCGCCTAGTGCCGCTTGAACGCCATAGATCACGTCTCTGGCCTCGCCACCGTCCTGATCGCCAAAAATTGCGTCCGCAAACTGTTGCCCATAACCCGTTGAACCACGATAATTCACCATCAATGTCGCCCAACCCTGGGCCGCATAAATCTGAGCCTGAAAGCTGAACTCCGGTCCCTGCTGCCCGTGGGGCCCTCCGTGGATCTCAACTACCAGCGGGTGTTTCGAGCTGGAGTCGAGGCCAAGCGGCTTGGTCAGAAATGCCTCCACGGGGCGGCCGTCAAAACTCTGAAATGTAAATGCCTCCACCGGCGCAAAGTCCTTGCCGGCGATCAGCGTGGAGTTGAGGTTGGTGAGCTGCTCGGACTTGTTTCCGGATTTCAAAAAGGCTTCACCCAGGTCGTGTTCACCGTAGAACGCATATGCGATAGGCCCGCGGGTCGAAGCCGACCAAGCGGCCACGTTACCGCGACCGCCAATCGTCATTGCTGCTTGTCCTCCCGCCAGCGGAATCTGGTACAGGTGGACGCTGCCACCCTCTTCCACTGTCGTGTACACGCTTTTGTTGTCTGGTGACCAGGCAACTGAATCCTGGCGATTATTAACTGCCGCACCGAGTTCGCGGCGGTTAGTTCCGTCAGCGTTCATCACCCATACATGGGTGTCTTCCATAGTTGTTTCGGACGAGGTTAAGGAACGCTTTGTTCCCAGATATGCAATGAGCCTTCCGTCTGGAGACCAGTGCGGTATGTATTCGACTGTGCTTGTGTTGGTGATTTGTCGCACGGTCCCGGTGGTTGCGTTCAGGGCAAAAATGTCGTAGTTGAACACGCGATCGGGATCTTTCGCATGGTTGCTGACAAAAAGAATCTCATCGGAAATCGGAGACCAACTGATCGAATGCTCGTAGGTTTTACCAGTTGTGAGCTGGCGCATTTGTTTGGAGTTAATATCAACAACGAAAACATGAAGGCGGCGGTTGTCGTTGAAGCGGGTCAGGCCTTCCAGCCAATTCGGTTTGTAGAGGTAACGTGTAATCACAATCGGATCGCCGCCAGCATCGGCCGTTTCTGGGCCTGGCGTTGCGGAGATAAAAGCGATCCTTTTGCTGTCCGGAGACCAGCTAATCATGTCTCCGATAAATGGCAGTGGCGAATTAGTGTCCAGGACTTGTGAAAGGAACTGTTGTTGCCCTCCGTCACGATTCGAAACAAAGACGCCTCTCTTATCGCCCTCGTTGGCCAGGTACGCCAGCGAAGACCCGTCGGGCGACCAGTGAGGATCACTGGAGATGCCGTCCGCAGCACCCACTCGAACTGACTTCCGATTAGCCAGTTGCATGATCCAGACCTGCGTATACGGTCGACCTGGCCGGTCATAACTCTCCACGGAATACGCCAGGCGGTCACCATCGGGCGACAACCGGACATCAACCACCGAGTGAAATTTATATAAATCAGTGCTGCGGAGAGGATTGATGTCTGCACCTTCCGCATTTATTCCGAGTAGAACGGCGACCAGCACACCCGCTGGCTGCCAGCTACGCTTCATCAACTGATTTGCCATGGATTAGTGAGCGCTGCCCACCAGTGCTTCGACCTCCTTCATCTCCTTCGGCACTCCCGATGAGAGGATTTCTGGGCCGTTCTCGGTCACCAGAATCGTGTCCTCGACCCGAAAATGCATCTGCTTATCCGGAAATTCAATGATGGGCTCCACGGTAACAACCTGTCCCACCTTTACCGGGCCTTTGGGCAGTAATACGTCATGGGTCGCCAGACCTACAAAATGTCCCGGAAACGGGTAGGTGCTGTCCCATTGCTTTCCAATACCGTTCCGTTCGTAGACCGCTTTGCCCGCCTCCACTGCCTCCTCATAGGTGTGACCTGGCCGGAGCAGATTGATGCACGCCTTCTGCGCCTCCAGGTCAACTGCGTACCATTTAGCCTCCTCAGGAGTGAACTTGCCACTGATGTTGAAGGTACGAGTTATGTCCATGGTCTGATGGTGGAGAGATGCTGCGTAGTCGAATACTACGAGCTGATTAGGTTCAATCCGGTTTCGATTAGAGAAGTAATGCCAAGTGTTGATGTCTTTGCCGGAGCCCACAATTGCCGGATACGCAACCCCTTGTGCGCCACTATTCATGAAGTGATACGTTGCGAGCGCCTCGATCTGATACTGGTACATGCCGGGACGAGCATGCGCGATCGTATCCCGCATGCCTTCGGCGCTGAGCGTGCCGTTACGTTTAAGCACCGCTATCTCGGATGGACGCTTGATGTTGCGCATGCTGTCAACCACCCCAGTGAGGTCGCGGACATGGGCCATCGGATAACGCTTTGCGAGCAGTTGCCCGGGGGCAAGATCGAGGGGCAGCGCGGCGCTGTAGTAAGGATGAGCAAAGAGCCAGGCATGGTCGCGCGCGACTTCCATGCGCGCGCCGTCGGCTTTGTCTGGAAACCCAAGTCGTGTCCACAGGTCGGTGCTAGGGTCGAACCCCGTCAATTCGGACAACTTCAGATCGAAATCCTGAAGCGGCAGTACGGTCTTATATCCGAGGGCTTCTCGTGCAGCCGCTGGTAAAGCCAGCAGGTTCGAGCCGTAAACCATTGCGGTCTGCTTGTCCTGTATCGGCTCAAAAATAATTGCGTTCTCTTTGGCTACATCCAGCAGCATGATGGCGCCGGGATCGGCAATTCCCGTGAAGTAATAGAAATCGTTGTCCTCACGATAATGGGTTGCTTCTGGGATGACGTCGCGCGCGAATAGAACTGCATAGCCGGTTTTGAGCTGCTTGGCGAGGGCACTTCGACGCTGCGCGAATTCTTGAGCGCCGCCCAACTCATCAAACGCGGCGCGGTCGGTATATTGCGCCACGCTGATGGGGACCGCAAGGGACACCAAGGCCACATAAATCGCGGCGCGAACAATTACCCTCATCGTGATCGGTATCCGTGCACCCTCAGCTTTGTCCATCAGAATTGAACAACTCCTCAATGGTATTTGTGGAGCACCTAATGTCGCTGAGCGCCTGAAAAGCGAGAATCCTGCAAAATTCGGATTTCTATGTGTGGACTTTATCTAAGCCTACGTACGCAGTCCTTGGTAGATGAACCGACCTCCTAGCCTGTCTCTGTGCTGCTTTTAGCACTCACTAAGCGTCTGGAAATCTGCAGGGTTAGCCGTGTATCACAATGAAGGCTAACGGCTTGCTGCTTTAGGTTGACATCAGTAGTAACACTGGTCAGAATTAGCGGCCCGGTTTGCGCCTTCCCGGCTAGCGCGATCGCGGACTATAAAGTCCAAAGAGGGGACTCACTTGGGCACTGGTATTTATCACAAAACTGACTTTTCGGGGCCGCTCGTACTCACACCGTTCGGTCGGAAACGGACCGACGAAGCGCTGCGCGAACTGAGCCAGGCCTTAGTAGAGGGCTATTCGATGTCGCAGCTGCTGGACGAGGCTATCCGCCTTGTCTCCTTATCCGTGGACGCCCCACGCTGCGCCATCTTTCAATTG
Source organism: Terriglobales bacterium (assembly GCA_035651655.1). Taxonomy (NCBI): domain Bacteria; kingdom Pseudomonadati; phylum Acidobacteriota; class Terriglobia; order Terriglobales; species Terriglobales bacterium. The sequence continues at coordinate 60,398 of DASRFG010000029.1, read as the reverse complement.
TCTAATCAGGGATTACTGTGTCGCGGTTCGTCATATGGATTGAACGATTGTGTCGTCGAGAATGTATTGCGCTTCTTCAATACAGACCTACGCAAGAGTGCTGTGCTTCGAACTGAAAGCCCGATCGTTTTGGACTGCGGCGGTGAGCCGGGATTGCCTGGGCTCTCCGTTTTTCCCGACGATGGCACACCGAAAGCCTTACTAGTGCCCATTGCCGCACCTTGCTGTCTATTTGGTATTGTGACCATTTTTGCCCCTGAATCACGCCAGTTCACAACCGATGAGACTTGTTTCTTACAGTCGTTGGCAGGCTTACTGGCCGTAGCTTGGGACCGTGACCGAACGGAGGAGGCGCTGCGAGAGGGCGAGCAGCGTTTTCGATTGATGGTGGAGGGCAGCGAGCAGGTTTTCTTTTACGCCCACGACAATAAATTCATCGTGCAATACGCCTCACCCTCTATGTTCAATGTCCTTGGCTACAGGCCGGAGGAGGTTGTAGGGCACCACGGTGCAGAATTTTTCGAAGAAGATCCGACTAATGAGACGGCGCTGGCGCTTACCCACGCCGCCCTACAAGACGGTGTTCGCCAACGGCCTTACATTACCGTTCTTCGCCACAAGGACGGGCGCCGTGTCCTGCTCGAAACCCTCGAAACCCCGATTGTGAAAGATGGCGTTATCGTAGGTATACAGGGATTCGCGCGCGACGTGACTGCGCGGGTCGACTCGGAGAGAAGCTTACTTGAGAGGACTGCGTACCTGAAAGCTCTTGTTGAACACAGTCCTCTGGGCATAGTGGTGCTCGATCCTGAACACCGCGTCAAGATGTGCAATCCTGCTTTTGAGTCGCTGTTCCAGCATCGCCAGGCGGAAATTGTAGGCACGAAACTGGATAACAAGATTTCGCCCGCGGGCATGGTCGCTGAGGCCACGAACGTCACGCAAAGAGCGATGTCAGGAGAGGCGGTTCATCGCTCGACACGGCGTAAGCGAAAAGATGGAACTCTCATTGATGTCGAGCTTCATGGTGTTCCACTGATTGTGGACGGCGAGCAAATCGGCGTTTTCGCCATCTACCAAGACATCACGGAGCGCAAGCATGCGGAAGAGTCGCTGCGCAATCTTTCGGCAAAATTGCTGCAACTGCAGGACGAGGAACGCCGGCGCATTGCACGAGAGCTTCACGACAGCACGGCGCAGATCCTCGCCGCTCTTACCATGAACTTGGGCGCGCTCAGCCAGGAAGCGGCCCGTAAGCTGGACAACTCGGCCAATCGAATCATTTCTGAGAGCCTGGGCCTGGCTGAACAATGTGCGCGCGAGGTTCGCACGCTATCCTATCTCCTCCATCCGCCATTGCTGGACGAATCTGGTTTGTCCGATGCAGTGCAGTGGTACGCGCAAGGATTTTCCCAGCGCAGCGGGATCGAAGTCTCCGTGGAGATTCCCTCCGGGTTGGGACGTCTTGCGCGAGAGCTGGAATTGGCCTTGTTTCGAATTGTCCAGGAGAGCCTGACCAACGTGCATCGCCACTCGGGTAGCACGCGGGCCAAGATCAGGATCCGGACGAGCAACAATCTTCTTACATTGGAGGTTATTGACAACGGTCGAGGATTATCCAGGAGTAAACTCAGTCCCGGCCGAGGCGGCTTAGGAGTTGGTCTCGCTGGTATGCGGGAACGAGCGCAGCAGCTCGGCGGTCATCTTGAACTTAGTTCGCGAAAGGGCACAACGGTGCGGGCGATATTACCGCTGAGGCCAACGGCATGAGCACACTTCGAATTTTAGTAGCGGATGATCACGATGTGGTACGTCGCGGCTTGAGATCTTTAATTGAGGGACAGCCCGGTTGGCACGTTGTCGGCGAGGCTGCCACAGGACGGCAGGCGGTTCGAGAAGCTAAACGTCTGCGGCCTGACATCGTGGTCCTCGATATTGGCATGCCGGAATTGAATGGTTTAGATGTTGCCCGGCAAATTCTTAAGGCGCTGCCCCGTACCGAGGTCCTCATTGTTACCATGCATGAAAGCGAACTACTCATCCGACAAGCCCTGGAGTCTGGGGCTCGTGGCTTTATTCTCAAAACCGAAGCCGCACGCCACTTCGTGAGCGCTGTTGAAGCGCTGGCGGCGGGAAAGCCATTTTTTACTTCTGGAGCTGCACAAGTCGTCCTACAAGGCTTCTTGAATGCCAATGTCCATGGAGCAAGCGGCCCCGACGGTTTCACTCGGCTGACCGACCGTGAAAGGGAGATCATTCAGCTTCTAGCCGAAGGCAAAAGCAATAAAGAAGTCTCAGGAGAATTGGGCATCAGTGTCCGTACCGCAGAGTGCCATCGCACTAACATCATGCGTAAGCTGTCGCTCCATTCCATGAGTGGCCTTATCCGTTACGCCATCCGAAATAACATCGTTCAGGTGTAGGCGAGGGGCTAGCACTAACATGGCTCCGCTGCTTCTTGGTCTACGTAGAATTTCATAGTTGTTCCTACGTAGAAGAGACAGCAAATATCCGGGGATTTCTGGATTCCCAATCTCGACATTTGCCGGTTGAATGAGGGTTTCCTTGCCCCAGGTGACACTTGTCCGTCATTACTGGATCGGTGTTCCCGTTACATGCTTGGACGAGGACGGAGGGTAACCATGGCGATCCGATTGGCAAAACTCGTTCTGGTAATTATTGCGGCGGCAAGTTGGGTCACCGTGGCAATGGCCCAAAGCGCCGCGACCGGTGCGCTCGCGGGCACAATAACCGACCAGTCTGGCGCTGTAATCCCACACGCAAGTGTGAAGGTCACGAATGCCGGGACGGGAATGACCCGCGCAGCGGACACGGATGCGGGCGGATTCTACAAAATCTTGTCACTCCCTCCTGGCAAATATTCCACCGTAGTGGCCGCCCCAGGTTTTAAGGCCGAAAACTTTCCCGATGTCACCATCAACGTGGCCGAAACTCGGACCCTGAACGTGAACATGCAGGTCGGTGTCTCGGGTGAGAGTGTGACCGTAGAAGGCGCTGCCGCTCAGGTCCAGACTGAGAGCGCGACCTTGGGCAGCGTGGTGGGGGAGCAAACGGTTAGAGGTCTTCCATTAACCACGCGGAATTACACGCAAATCCTGCACCTCGCGCCGGGTGTGGAAGCGGACCTCGCCAATGCCGGCGAAATTGGACGCAATACTCAGGACGTATATGTGAACGGCGCTCGTACGATTGACAACAATTTCCAGATGGACGGCGCTCAAGTCAACAACTTTGGCACCGGCCGAGCTGGCGATTGGCTCGGCTACACCGGAATCTCCATTCCCAATCCGGATGCGATTCAGGAATTCAAAATACAAACCAGCCAGTACGATGCGCAGTACGGTCGTGGCGTGGGAGCCAACGTCAATGTGGTCACCAAGTCAGGAACAAATCAGTTTCACGGTTCCTTGTTTGAGTTTTTGCGCAACGATGCGCTTGATGCTAACGATTTCTTCAGCAATCGAACCGGACAGAAAAAACCTATACTCCGCCAAAATCAATTTGGTGGCACCTTCGGCGGTCCGATCAAGAAAGAGAAATTGTTTTTCTTCGGTTCATACCAGGGAACGCGGCAGACAAATGGAGTAGGTTCGGGATCGCTGCGCAGCAGTTTCCTCCCCCCGATCACCGATGATCGCTCACAGCAGGCGTTAGGAAGGCAGTTTTGTGGGCAGAGTGGGGCTGGCGGTGGAGTCGCAGTGGCCTGCGATGGGTCAAATATTAATCCCGTCGCCCTGTCCCTGCTAACCGCAAAGCTGCCCAATGGAACGTTTTTTATCCCCACGCCGCAGACGATTCAATCCAACGGCCTCGGGTTCTCGGTTTTTTCCGTGCCCTCGACGTTTTCGGAGAACCAGTACTTGGGCAATGTGGACTACGTAGTCACCAAGAACAACACCCTGAGCGGCCGATACTTTCAATCCAGCGATCCCCAGATTCTTAGCTTCACCGGGGCCTCGACACTGCCCGGCACAGGCGCGAGTTCTGATTTTAAAAACTACAACTTTGTTCTTAAGCTGACCTCAATACCGAAAGCGTCGCTGATTAACGAGTTGATGTTCAGCTTCAAGCGAAATTACGGTCTACTGGCCACACTCACTCCAATTCGCGCCACCGATATTGGTATGACGCCGAATGACGGCAATCCTGTGATTCCGCTGATCTCGGTCGAAGGGTTGTTCAATACAGGCGGCGATTGGAACGACAACTTCCTCACTGCGGTCACCGCGTTCACTTACGGAGACCATCTGTCGCTCACCAAAGGGCATCACACGGTCCGCCTCGGCTTCGACCTTGAACAGACCATGGACAACTTCGATCTGACGGGGCCCAAACGTGGCAGTCTTGACTTCCTGAGCTTCCCAGACTTTCTGCTCGGCATGAGTGCGGCACAGAACGGCTCGCAGCTGAGCAATATCCATTCCGTGTCTGCGCTTTCCGGGCTCAGTGATCGGCAGCTGCGCGTCAAGGATTATGCAATTTTTGCTCAGGACGATTTCAAGGTGCACCCGCGATTTACGCTCAACGTTGGAGTGCGTTGGGATCTGTACGGGCCGACAATGGAAAAGCGCGGAAGAATGTCCAATTTTTGGCCCTCACGAGCCAATAACAATGACGTCAATGGAGCGGGTACACTCAGCGGCTACGTAGTTGCGGATAATTTTCCCAATCCCATTCCCCCCGGCGTGACCAAGACCGGTAACAACGGTCCTTATGACGCCTATTATCGGCTCGACAACATCGGCCCGCGGATAGGGTTCTCCTGGCAGCCTCTGGCACGAACTTCGCGCGTTGTGGTGCGCGGCGGATACGGAATGTTCTACTCGCGGACTTCAGGGAACGATATCCTGCAGTTGGATACTCTGCCGCCTTACAGCATCCGCGAGGATCTGATCGGAACCACTGCCGCGAAGGCAACTTTTCAGGTTCCCTTCAACCCGGCACTGCCGCCCCCCTCAGCATTTCCTATCTTTGTGCCACGTTCTTTGAGCACCGGACTTGCGCCTGAGTTTCTTGCTCAGGACTGGAACTCACCGCGAACTCAGCAATTTAGTCTGAACGTCCAGACTGAATTTCTTAAGAACTGGCTGCTCGAGGTCGGCTATGTGGGGGCCCACGGTACTCGACTGCTGGAGTCGCGCAACATTAACCAGCCGTTCCTGGCCAGCCCGCAGAACCCTATCAACGGCCAAACTACTAATACATTGGCCAACGTACCTTTGCGGGTTCCTATCCTCGGCTTCGGGCCCAGTGTTTTCTTCTTCGAAACTAACGGAAACTACCGGCACGATTCTTTTCAGAGCACGGTTACCAAGCGCTTCAGTAAGGGATTCCAGTTCCAGGCGGCGTACACCTGGGGCAAAACCATGGACGACGTCGGCAACAGCCTTGCACAGAACTCAGTCTGGGGCGGCTTCTTCACCGCGGATGCTCATGGAGACCGCCGGAAGGCTTGGGCGCCAGCGGATTTCGATCGAACCCATCGCCTGGTGTTCAATTACCTTTATGAATTTCCTAAGTTTCATGCAGACTCTGGAATTGCCGGAAAGGTTTTAAGCGGGTGGGCGTTCTCCGGAGTGACTACGTTCCAATCAGGAGACCCGCTGACGGTGCAGGATATTCGAGCGGGAACTATCTTCGGCAGCTTCTTCTTCTCTGCCTTGGCCACGTTCTGTCCGGGTGCCAGCAATGCAAGCATTCCGACGCATGGCAGCGTGGGAGACCGCGTGGACAACTTCTTAAACGCATCCGCATTTTGCCCTCCTGTGCAGATTGGAGATGGTACCGGGTTCGGCAACGTACAGCGAGGATCGGTACGGGGCCCCGGTCAGACCAATTTCGATCTCGCTCTTAATAAATCAACGAAGGTCGGTTGGTGGACAGAGGGAGCTACTGTCCAATTCCGCGCCGAGTTCTTCAACGCATTCAATCACCCGCAATTCGCGGATCCAAACCTGCTGTTGCCCTTCCCGGGATTCGGCCAGATTACAAAGACGCGAATGTCGCCGAGAATCATTCAGTTCGCGTTGAAGTATAACTTCTAGCCGGACTCGGGCGCGTCGAGCACTTACTACCCGCAAGCTCCGGGGTAAGTGCTTCGGCGCGATGTTGCACTATGCAAAGGAACCGCTTACGTCGGCAGTTCCCAAAATGGGTCGTGGCCTCTCGCTTGGGCCCTTCATCTTTGGGATACCCATCGTGAGTGGTTTAGGTTGACATAGTGATGGTTCAGAACTCTGTCATCTCAATCATGACCTTTGCAATTTGTCTTATCGCAATGCTGCCGATTGCTGTCGATGCGATTGCCCAGGAAAATCCACAAGCTCTTGCCGAAAATGCTTCAGAGCTGGTGAAAATCCGAGATTTCCGGGGGGCAGAACGCGAATTACGCCGCGCAATCCAGCTTGCTCCCGGGCAGTCTGCGTATCTGTCAGCTCTTGCCAGTACCTTTGCCATGGAGGGCAATCTGCCTAGCGCCGCGCTCTATTTTGAAAAGGCGCTCAGCGTCGATTCCACCAACGTTAGGATCCGGCGCGACCTCGCCGCGACCCAGTGGCAACTCGGTCAATTGCGCGCTGCCAAAGCTAACCTGCGGCTGGTCCTCAGGAGCGATCCCCGAGATCGCCAGGCGATTTTGCTCCTGGGGATGGTAGCGGAAAACTCAAAGGACTACGTAACCGCGGCTCGAATGCTAGGCTCAATTCCAAGCGAACTGACCCAGCATCCTGAGGCGAGAGCTGCGCTTGTCCATGCGTATTACGAATCTGGTCAACGAGCCCAAGCGCGACAGGCGATTGAAGCCTCACTGAACGAAGACAAAGATCCTCAGGCACTCTTCCTCATGGCACAGGTCGCAACCCAGGAAAGGGATTTCGAAATCGGTGAGAGAGTGCTCACCTCCATTAAGTCCGTCTATCCCGACCAGCGCGCACTCCAGTTCGAATTGGCATCGCTGCAGTACCGCTCGCAACGTTTTGCCGATTGCCAGCAGACCTTGGTTGACCTTATCAAGGCTGGGGATGAAACCAGCGAGGTTTACAACCTGCTCGGATGGGCCTACGAATCGCAGGGTCGGACGAATGAGGCCACTCGCGCTTTGGACAAGGCGGTTCAGCTAGACAGTAAAAAAGAGGCGAACTACCTGGACCTGATCCAGATCCTCTTGAATCAGCATCAATTCACCCGCGCTCAGGAGGTCGCGAGGAAGCTGACCGAATTATTTCCATCCTCCTTCCGTGCATACGACCTGAGAGGCGCGGCTGAGACCCGGGCCAGTGACTTCGGAGCGGCTGCGATGTGCTACACACGCGCGGTTGAGCTTGAACCTCACAATGCCCGCGCAAATCTACTACTGGCGCAGGCTCAAGAACGAGCGGGAATGAAGCAGGGGGCTGAGAGAACTTTAAGACGAGGAATGCGTCTGTTTCCTCGCGACGGTTCTCACTTCCAGGAGTTCGCACTGATGCTCCTGAAGGACGCTCAGCCGGAAGACTCAGCGACGAAGGTCAGCGCTGCGGGCCTGCTGCAGACTGCTATCCGCCTGGATCCACAGCTCTGGGAATCCCACCATCAGCTTGGTGAGCTCTGGATTGAAAAGAAGCAGACCTCGAAGGGACTTAAAGAACTTGAAGTAGCAGAACGGTTGCGGCCTGGAAGCAGCAAAGTCCACTACTCGTTGTGGAGAGCCTACCGCCGACAAGGTCGGGAGCAGGAAGCAGCGAAGGAACGTGCGCTGTTCGAGAGTGCAACCGCGGAGGAAGAAGCCTCGCTCCACCGTCCGCCCGAGCCTGCAAAGAGGACCGAACAGAGGTGAACTCAAAAAAGCAAATGGCAGCGGCAGTCGCTTCGACCGCTTCAGTTGCCATCGTGCTAGTGGCTTGCCGCATTGTTTCGTTTGGTCTGGCCGAACCCTTGCCGGCTTCTAAAACAGCAGAAATCTTCACCGATGTTACTCAGGAAGCCGGGATCACCTGGCGGCACTTCAGCGGACAATCTGACGATCGTTTCCTTCTTGAGACCATGGGAGGCGGAGTCGCCTTCATTGATTTCGACAATGACGGCCTTTTAGATCTTCTGTTCGTAAATGGTGGGGAAACTCCGAAAGGGAAGAGCGCGACTCCAGTTCGGAATGCGTTGTACCGCAATCTTGGTAACGGCAAGTTCCAGGATGTCGCTGCTGCCGCCGGCCTGGATCGGCTTGCGTTTTATGGCATGGGAGTGGCGGCTGCGGATTACGACAATGATGGATTTCCCGACATTTTCATCACCGGTTATCCATCCAGTGCTCTCTACCACAACAATCGCAACGGAACCTTCACCGATGTCACAGAACGCGCTGGCGTAAGGAACGCAGGGAAATGGGCGACATGCGCCGTGTGGTTTGATTATGACCGAGATGGCAAGCTCGACCTTTTCGTCTGTAACTACGTCAAGTTCTCATACGCCGATCAGAAGCGCTGCGAGTTTGACCGCAAGCGCGGCTATTGTGAGCAGGTTGCCTATGAGGGTGACTCTCCTACGCTCTACCACAACAATGGCGATGGCACTTTTACCAACGTCAGTGTGCGAGCTGGCTTTCAGACTCTCTCGCGTCGGGCGCTAGGCGCCGTCAGCATTGATGTGAATGATGATGGATGGCCCGATCTTTTTGTAGCCTGCGATGGGTCGCCAAACCTGCTGCTAGTGAACAAGGGTAACGGCACCTTCGAGGACCGTGCCCTCGATGCCGAGGTTGCCTACAGCAGTGAGGGCAAAGCTCGAGCCGGTATGGGAGTGGATGCCGGCGACATAAATGGTGACGGCTGGCCTGATTTTGTGGTCACCAACTTCAACGACGAACTTCATGCCCTGTTCGTCCATACCGGCCAGCTGCTTTTCGAGGACCGAAGCCGCGAGTCAGGATTGGCAGCTTCCACCAGGCATTATGTCGGTTTCGGCACGAAGTTCCTGGACTTCGACAACGACGGCGATCTCGACCTGGTGATTGTCAACGGCCACGTGAACGAGTTCATGCAGCGCATCCGCAAGGACATTCGATACGACGAACCTCCGCTTCTTCTGTCCAACACTGGCGCAGGAACATTTAAAAACATGGAGGAGCTGGCGGGGCAGGCGTTCCGTAAAGCCTATGTCGCGCGCGGGCTGGCAGTCGGGGACTTCAACAACGATGGTTATCCAGACGTTGCATTTGTCACTCTTAACGATGAGCCAGTGCTACTACGCAACAATCTTCGCAGCAATCATTGGCTTGGCGTTCAACTTCAGGGGAAGAGAAGCAATCGCGACGCGATCGGCGCCAAGTTGACACTGCACGCCGGCCAGAAAGCACTAGTTCGCTGGATCACAGGGGGTTCGAGCTATCTCGCGTCACATGACAACAGAGTGGTTTTTGGGTTGGGAGCCACGCTACCTCACGATCTTAGCTTAGAGGTGCGATGGCCAAGCGGCATCCCGCAAACCGTCTCTAACTTAGGACTGGATCGCTATAACAAGGTCGAGGAAGCCGAGGCCGCTGGAGGGACCCCTGCTCATTTGGGGAATCTAGACTCAGGAACTAGAGCAGAAGAAGGACAACACAACTCTGGCCATCCTTTTGCTATAGCGCCTTTTCTTTCCGCTCGAGCTTTGCCTCGCCTTCTTCGAAAGCAAGTTGCGGTTGTTGTAGAAGCTCTCTCTTGGGGCCTCAATCTCTACAAGGGAGCCATGCTTGTGACATCCGGGAGATGAACCGAGCACGCGGCACCTTAAGAGGGAGCTTCTAGAACGACCGCCCAATTGGCGGGGAGATAATGCTTATGACGAAAGGCTTCCGCAGCCTGTCGTGGCTGCTGCTCCTGGTCCTCGGGCTGGTTGGCGCCCGGTCCTCGGCACAAATTCCTACAGCTTACCCAATCGCGACGCCAAACCCTGATAAGCAGCTCCAGGCCGCCGGACAGATGTATATGGAGGGCTTGTATCTCCCCTCAGTCACCCGGGGTCCTTGGAACCCCACGTGGTCGCCGAGCGGTGAGGAAATTGCTTTCGGCATGCATGGAAGCATCTGGAAAGTTTCAGCACAAGGTGGAGATGCAATCCAAGTCACATCCGGGCCGCACTATGACTCGCAACCGGCATGGTCGCCCGATGGCCGCAGCATCGCTTTCTCGCGCGACGATGGCCATTCCATGCACATCTGGGTAGTGCGCCAGGACGGCAGTTCACCCCAGCAACTGACCCATGGAGCAGGCATCAACGTGGATCCGGAGTGGCAGTCCGCCAACCTGATTTACTACACCTCAAGCCCCGGTGGTAAGCCGCTTGGACTGTGGCAAGTGCCCGCGAGGGGCGGCACTCCGTCGCCACTGTTGGCCGACGGCAAGCAGAGCCTGCAGCCCGCTTCTTCGCCCGATGGCAAGTCTTATGTGTTTATAAGCGCGCGCCCCATAGCTCCCGGCCTGCCAGCCTCGTACGGTTCGGGAGACCTCTGGAAGGTTGATCTTGCCACCAAGGTGCCGCATTTATTATTGCGCCAGGAAACGTTGTGGGCGGCGCGACCGCGCTGGTCGCCCGACGGCAAGACCATCGTTCTTGTCTCGCAGCAAACCGGCCGAAACCAGCTCTTTCTCGCCGACGCCAAAACTGGCATACCAGCCCAGCTCACATATTCAAAGGATGAGGTATTCACGCCCGCGTGGTCTCCCAAGGGCGACCGCATCGCATTCATTTCCAACGGCGACCACAAATTCACCCTGTTAACCATGCCTGCCGCCGGCGGCGAAGCCACACCTGTAAAAATCGCCGCTCTGCGATGGAAGGAGCCTGCAGGCACGCTCCGTGTGTCGGTTGAGGACCCCTCTGGAAATAAAACCGCAGCGCGGATATACCTGACCGGGAACGACGGAAAGTCCTGGGCTCCAGACGGTGCTTTCGAACGCGTGTCAATTATTACTGGCGACCACTACTTTCAGAGCGCGGGCGATTTCACAGTTGAACTGCCGGCAGGAAAGGCGATTGTTGAAGCAGCCAAGGGATTTCAGTACCGTCCGCAGAAGAGGGAAGTAGAGATTACAGCCGGCCAGACCCAGACGGTCACGCTCAAGCTAGAGCGCATTGCCGATTTGCAAGCGAATGGCTGGTATTCCGGCGATAACCACCTGCACATGAACTACGGTGGCGTGTATGCCGAAACGCCCGAATCTTTGCTGTCGGAGGCCGACGCAGAGGACCTTAACGTGGTGAATGATTTTCCCACCAACCACAACACGCGTCTGATTGACGTCGAGTACTTCACCGGCAAGCCTGATACACATTCCAGCCCCAACCGCATTCTGTACTTCAATGAGGAATACCGCCCCAATTTTGCTGGCCATATGGGGCTGCTGAACATGAAGCGCTTCTATTTCCCCGTCTACGATGGTTACGATGGAACACCGTATGCGGCCGAGTACCCAACCAACGCCCAAGTACTCGATGCAATGCATGAACAGGGTGCCATTGGAGGGTATGTACACCCATACCTCTTATCCCCTGGCGGCGACCCGCTGAAAACGCACAACTTTGTAGGAGCGCGAGAATTTCCCGCTGACGTGGCCCTTGGGAAGACGGATTTCTACGATCTGATGTGCATATGGACGGATGCGAACGTGGCCGGTGAAGTACTGTACCGTTTATGGAATCTGGGTTATAGGATTCCAGTCTCAGCCGGCAGCGACGCCATGCCAAATTACTGGCGCGCACCGACCATAGGTGGAGTGCGCGTGTATGTCCACTCAGAGTCGCCGTTGAACTACCAGGGTTGGATCGATGGGCTGGTTAAAGGAAAATCGTTTGTCACCAACGGCCCCCTTATGACCTTTAAAGTGGATGGCCACGAACCCGGTGACGAAGTACAGATTTCAGGCGAGAAGTCATCGGTTCCTGTGGAAGTGGAAGTGAACTCGATTGTTCCCGTGGAGCGCTTGGACATCATCCAAAATGGGCAGGTTGTCGCTTCGGAGAAAGCCGCGGATCCTTACCACATCAAGATCAGCAAGGCAGTCCCTGTAGCCTCCAGTGGCTGGATCGCCGCCCGCGTGTCCGGCCCAGCAAAGGTCCATTTGATTACGGACAGCTACGTTTACGCGCATTCGAATCCGGTTTGGCTTACTCGTGACGGCCAGAAGCCCTCTTCGCCTAAGGACGCCCAATACTTCGTGCAATGGATGGATAGCGCGTTGCAACTCGTCCCGCAGCGCACGTTCTACACGCCGCAACAAAAAGCGGAAACCGTGGCGGTTTATCAGAAAGCTCGCGAGAAGTTTCTTGAAATGAGCGGTGCTGGGGCGCCGGGTAAATAGGGACAGATCCATTCGCAGGTGAAGGAGTATTGTGCGCCGAGCTGTTGTTTGGGTGGGGGTTGGGTTGCTTTGCGCTGCTATGGCGCACTCGGCAGAAACCGCCAGCGCCGAATTCCAAGACCGTCGGGAGCGCGCCATGAAGCTGTTTCCCGATGGCATTCTCTTGCTGCATGCGAATTCTGCAGTATCTCTGGACGCACACGGGTTTCAACAGAATCCAGCTTTCTTTTACCTCACCGGATTGCCGGATGCCGTTGGCGCGATCCTGGCAATTGACGGTGTGAAGCATGAGACGTGGCTATTTGTTCCAGGGGAACAAGGTCCCTTGTGGCCTCCACCACGTGCATTACTCGCGCCAGGTCCGGCGACGGCGGCCCAGTTGAAGATTGATCACGTGGTTAGTTGGAACGACTTTGCACCTTTCATTGACCGCCGCTTAGCGGAGAGTGTCGCTCCTATCCTTTATTGGTGTGAGGAGCCTTGGATGTCCGCGCCGAACCTGCCCTCCAATGTTACCGTGGATAACGACGCGCAATTCTTTTGGCGATATGCCATCGGCCATCGTTGGCCTAATGCCACGATGCGTTCGGCTGCGGAGCTGCTCGACGCAGAGCGAGTCAAGAAAACCGCGTACGAGATCCCAGTCATGCGGCGGACTGCGAAAGCCAGCGCACAGGCGCTGCTGGCAGGTATGCGTGGTGTACGACCCGGTCATTCCCAGCGAGAAGTAGAGGCAGAAGTCGTTCACGAGTGCATCCGGGCTGGTGGCGAAGGGCCCGCATTCTGGCCGTGGGTAATGTCAGGTCCGAACTCGGCTTTTCCAGCGCCTATGGGTTCATTTGCGGACTATCACCACCTCGACCGCGTAATGAAGCCAGGTGAGTTGGTCCGCGTAGATGTTGGTTGCGATTTGGAGCACTATCAAGGCGATGTCGGGCGCACAGTTCCGGTTTCAGGCCATTTCGGCCCGGGCCAGCGCGAAGTCTGGAACGTTTTTGTGGCTGCCTATCAGGCTGGCCTCCGCGCGTTTCACGATGGTGTGCGGAAAACTGACGTATACGCAGCGTGGCGGCAAGAAGTAGAGCGGCAGCGTGAGAATGTGAAAACAGATGTGGGCAAGCGCGCCGTCGAGGCCATGCTCATCAAAGACGGAACTCCATTCTGGCAAATCCATGCAGTAGGTCTTGATACAACTGACACACCCCAGGTGCTGCGAGCGGGAATGACCGTCGCTTTCGAGCCCATGGTGACAGTTGACGGCGTGGGCTACTACCTGGAGGACATGATCTTGATTACGACGAATGGCCATGAAGTGCTAACCGACAACTTACCCTACAGTGCTGATGAAATCGAGCGCGCAATGCGTTGAGTCTCTGCCGCTAGCCACGGAATGCAGCTAGCCTGTCAACCCGCTGCACCCGGTTCGCGAACAAACATGATCGTCGGTTGTCCTTTGTACGTGGTTGGCTGAAGTTCTCGATATCCGCATTTCTCAGCCACACGAATCGAAGCAACATTCCCGGGATCGATGATGCAGGCAGTCCGTGCTGACCCGAAGTGCTGGTCTCCCCAAGCGACCACGCCCCGAACCGCTTCAGTGGCATATCCTTTGCCGTGTGCTTGCGGTACAAAGGCCCATCCGATCTCCGGTATGCCCTTAAGTGAAGGCACCAGGTCGCGCTTGTACTCCGCGAATCCAAGCTCCCCAACGAAATTCCCGGTCACCTTTTCCTCGGCCACCCAATAACCGAAGCCAAGCAACGACCAGTGGCCGACATAGCGCAGCAACCTCGTCCAGGATTCCTCTTCGCTGAGCGGTTTGCCGCCTATATACCGAGTTACATTTGCGTCTCCCCACATCGCGGTGCAATGAGGAAAATCATCGAGGCGATGGCCGCGGAGTCTGAGCCGCTGCGTTTCAATCAAAGGTACTTCAACGGTAGAACGAGGAGAGCTGGACATTGGAGCAGTTTACCGAGTCCGTCCAGCTTGCTGCAAAAGGGTTAAACCAAGTCCTACTCCGTGTTCGGCTCTGTTACGGTGACAATACGATCGACCTCGGGAACTGAAATTACCTGCTTCCTCCCGCTCGGCCAGTGGATTTCAAGCTTGTCGAGCTTAGTTAGAGCGCCAAGGCCGAAGTGAAGACGTTGGTCGGAACTCGATCCGTAGCTTCCTCCGCTGAAGACGTCGCCGCGCTGGGTGACTCCGCCGGCAGTAACAGAGACTTTCGCCCCGATGGCATCTCGCGGACTCTTGCTCCCCCCGATCAACTTCACCGCTAGCCAATGGTTATGATTGTTGACCACATTGCGAAGTAATGTGGGCGCCGAATCTATATTGTTGAGCACCACATCAATATGGCCATCATTGAAAAGATCTCCGAAGGCTGCGCCTCGGGCTGCGATCACGTCGGCCAAGCCACTTCCTGTGGCCGGAGGAACTTCCTGGAACCTCGTTCCGTTCAGATTACGGAAAAGTTGAGGGCGTTGCGCCCACGTAGTACCCCAATCCTGCTGGTCCACTCCCGGATACACGTGACCATTGGCTACAAAAATATCGAGCAGCCCGTCGTTATCGAAATCAAGGAAGCCTGTTCCCCATGCAAGAAAGGGTATGGTGGGCGTTCCTAAACCTGCTTGGAAGCTGGTATCTGAGAAATTGCCATCGCCTTCATTTTTATAAAGTGTGTTGTAATCGTCCGAAAATGATGTGACGTAAAGGTCCACTTTTCCGTCGCGGTCGTAGTCTCCGACAGCGATGCCCATGGAAGCCTGCTCGCGCCCATCTCCGCTAAGCGCGAATCCGGACATGTAACTCACATCTTCAAAGGTACCGTCATGGCGATTGTGGTAGAGGTAGTTGGGCACAGAATCATTGGCGACCGCCAAGTCCACCCATCCATCATCGTCCACATCTACAAACACCGAAGCAAAACCGTAGTAGCCCTTGGGATCGGAGACCCCGGCTTTCACACTGACATCGGTAAAAGTCCCATCGCCATTGTTGTGGAATAGATGGTCACCTTCCCCGGTCAGGCCTCGCGGGCCGCACATTACCCTGACGCCGCGAAACTGACAGAAACTAGCGGGCAGGCCGGTGGCGGGTCCCGGTAAGCGCTCCGGATCAAACTTCACATATCCCGCAACGAACAGATCTAACCGGCCGTCGTGGTCATAGTCGCCCCAGGTTGGACCGGCAGACCAACCACCAACAGTGACGCCGGCTTTTTCCGCCACATCGGTGAAAGTGCCGTCGTGGTTATTATGGTAAAGGCGATTCTTGCCGTAGTTGGCGACGTACATGTCAGGCCAGCCATCATTGTCGTAATCTCCCACCGCCACCCCGAAACCCCAGCGCTCGTTTGCTACACCCGCTTTTTCTGTGACATCGCTGAAGGTGCCGTCGTGATTGTTGTGCAGGAGCATCGCACGAGGCGCGGGCTCTTTTCCCTTCAGTGCGTTGAGTGTGGAACCGTTTAACAGGTAGATGTCGAGCCAGCCGTCGTTATCGTAGTCGAGTAGTGCCACTCCTGAACCTGGTGTCTCAATGATGGTGGATTTTTCCCGGGTTCCAGAATGGTGGTGGAATTTGTCGAGACCGGATTGTTTAGTGATGTCGGCAAAAACGACGGGAGCGCCGCTAACGAATCCACCCGCTGTGATGGGCCGGGACTGCGCGTCTTTAACCGGCGCGTACACGCCACGCGTCGTTACCCCAGTGGAAGGCGCGGCCTGCACAGGTTTCCCTATGGGCGGCTCCTGTGCCCTGGCCGGCCTTGCTGAAATAAGGCTCGCCAGCAACAGGATGCCCACAGTGTGAACTTCAAATCCAAGGACCAACCAAATGACCGATGGGCCCGAAATAGCTTTTGCTGGCGTCATATTGGGTGCGTCATCGAGAACCTCCGGCTGTCTTTCCGACAGTTGCGGCAGGCTCATCCACCTGTAGGATTTGATTTACATGGACATCCTTCAAGGTTTGCACAATGCCGCTCGGCCAGTGAATCTCCAGTGTTTGGACCATGGGCGCGGCCCCGAGGCCGAAATGTGCGCGCTTATCGCCAGAAGATAGATAGCTGCTCGCGGTTGTGACCGTCGAGTATTGTGCTCCGGTTGCGGTCAACACCTTCACCTCGGCGCCAATCGCGTCGCGATTACTCTTATGCCCAACCAATTTCAGCATCAACCAGTTGTTCTGTGTCTTGGTCTCGTTGTGCAAGACATAAGCTGGCCCATCGTTGGTTGTTACCACCGCATCCAGCCGGCCGTCATTATCAATGTCTCCAACAGCTAGGCCGCGCCCCGCCCAGGCTTGATGAAACACGCTGCCGGAATCTGCTGAGACATCCACGAAGCCATGACCTGTGTTTCTGGCAAGAAGCATCGGCTCACGATACCGCAGATGAGGAAAGTTCAACTCGATGGTATCCAGGTCATGGCCCTGCGCCACCAGCAGGTCCTTCCAGCCATCATTGTCATAGTCCATGAAGCGGAGACCCCAACCCGAATGCAGCATTGTCATCCCGCTCACACCCGAACTATAAGTCATGTAAGCGAAGGTGCCGTCTCCGCTGTTCTGGTACAACGCGTACATCTGATTGGCAAGGTCATCCACTACCAAATCAGGCAGCCCGTCATTGTTGTAATCCGCGAAGTCCACTCCCATGCCCGCATAGGCACGACCCTCACCGTCCGCAGCAACCCCCGACATCAATGCCTGCTCCTCAAACGTCCCGTCTCCTTTATTGTGATAAAGAAATTCGAAAGTCGAATCGTTAGCCACGAAAACGTCAACATGTCCGTCCCGATCGTAGTCCGCGACGGCGATGCCTAAACCCTTGCCCGGCTTGGAAAACCCAATCTTCTGCGACACCTCAGTAAAATGCCCATTGCCATCATTGTGATAAACCAGAGACGCAATAGGAGGGAACACGTCGGGATGGCAATACTCCCGATGACCCGGCTTGTGCTCCCCACACCAGACGTCGCCAAAGTCCCACCGCAGATATCGCAACACAACCAGGTCCAGCAGGCCGTCACCGTTCAGGTCCACCCACGCTGCACTGGTGGACCAGCCATCGCCGCCAACCGCCGCCTGCTGGGTCACGTCAGTGAAACTGCCATTACCATTGTTGTGATAAAGCCTGTTGCCGCCATAGGCAGTTACGTATAGATCTTCATAGCCATCGTTGTCGTAATCTCCCACTGCCACGCCCATCCCGTAGCCCGAACCCTGCAGCCCGGCTTTTTCTGTGACGTCCTCAAAAGTGCCATCTTCTTTCTGGTGATACAGGCAATTCCAATACTGCGGGCCCGTTTTCTGAGGAATGGTTCCCTTCGGGGTGGGATCGCTGATCGGGGCGCCATTCACAAGAAATATATCCAGCCGGCCATCGTTGTCATAGTCGAACAGTGCAACACCTGCCCCCATGGTTTCCGGCAGGTATTTTTTTGAGGTATGTGAGGCTATGTGTTTGAAATGAATGCCAACGTTCGCGGTAACATCAACAAAATTGCCCGCGTGCTTCGCGGACATGGCCTGCAATTCCGGGCTGGTCGGCAAGGCGGAAGAACTCTCCAAAAACAGCAATAGGCAGAAAAGGAGTCTGCTTTTGCTCCCATCATGCATCCATCACCGTGCCTCAGTCGTCTGGGTTGACTTGCGCTTGGCATCAAGCAGTTCTTCTGTAAGCCTTAGCTCGCGTGCAGCGCTGTCCGTTTGACCCATGCGACGGTACAAACGTCCTAGTAGATAGTGCGTGGCGGTGTCCTTGGGATCGAGGCGCTCAGATTCTTCCAACTCCCGCTTAGCATCCTGCACTTTTGCAACAGCCATGTAAGCGTTGCCAAGTTCGTAACGCACCTTGGCCGATTCCGGGCGGATCTGTTTTGCCTCCTGGAGAAAAGGGATTGCCTCGTCGGGCTTGCCTGATTTGGTGAGCAGCGCGCCAAGATTCAGATATGGCTGCTCTGAGCGTTTGAGAGATTTTTTGTCCATGTCTATGGCTTTGCGATAGCTGGCCATTCCCTTATCAGGCTGATTCTTACCTTCCCAGGCCAGGCCCAAATTGTCCTGTGCCTTTACCGACGTAGGATCCTGCCTAAGGACCTCTTCGAAGACTGAAATGCACTCGTCGAACTGATTTTCCAGATATAAAGCGCGGCCCAGGTAATATCGTGCCTCCACATTGTTTGGCTGCATGGCTACGGCGCGCTTCAGATACCGAGCCGCACTCTGGTTGTCGTCCAGCAAAGCGTAATCCAGACCGATGATTTTGAAATCATCCGCCACGGGGGGCTTAAGTCTGGCAGCTTGGGTGAAGAATCGCAGGGATTCCGCAGGTTTATTTTCGCGAAATCTCACGTAAGCAAGCAGGTAGAGGGCATCGTCCGATTGGGGGTGTTTTGCGCAATAGGAATCAAGCGCTGTCCCTGCCTCAGCGAAGCGTCCCAAATTGATGAACGACTTAGCGAGGAACAACAGGGCATCTGAGTTTCCCGGAGAGGTTCTCTCGATCCGCTCGAATGCCGCCGCAGCCTCACTATAACGCCGCTGCTGGAACATCTCCTCCGCCTGGCTGAAAGTCACGCTCTCCTGGGCGACACAGTTGACCACCAAAAAGGCCACAGTGAAAATGGCCCACGGGATCCACGATCTCAAGCTCTGGCGCTGATTCATTTCCCGCCAGCGAGGCAGAAAGCTCATCTAGTTCCTCGGATCGGCGGCCTGCTCGTTCTTAGCTGGACTCGGCAAGTCCTCGAGGCTGGGATTCAGCCTCTGTCGCTTGCGTTCCAAAATCTGTTGTTGATGCAGGTCCGCTTCTTGTTTGAGCTTCTGAAATGTTGCGAGCGCTTTTCCCGCCTCATCGTTACGACGCATTTGCCGATACAGTAGGGCCATTTGATAATAAGCTTGGCGAATGACTTCGTCTCCTACCGGCATCTTCACGACTTTTTCGAAATCAGCAAGGGCGGCTTCACGATTGTTGAGCTGCAACTCTGCTCGACCCAGATAATAATAAGCGTTGCTGGCCGCGGGGTCTCGCCGTAAGGTTTCCTCGAGAAGACGCTTGCCTTCGCTGGCTTGCGACCCCAATACTTTCAGGACCCCCAACTTGTAAAGAGCCAGAGTGCTGTTGGGATCTATCCGCAACTCTTCCTGGTAGGCATTCTGCGCATCGTCGAACTTGCTCACCTTCCAATATTCGCTGCCCAGGCTCTCGTGCAGTCCTGGTTCTTGCGGGGCAAGCTTGATCGCCGCCAGGTACTCGGCGATGGCGTCCGCATCCCGATCTGCCTCGGCATTGGCTTGTGCCAGCACCAGATGCACACGCCAGGAGTTGGGGTCGGCCTTGAACATTTGCTGATACGCTTCCTTCGAAATCAGCATGTGCGCTCGTCCGCGATGGTAAAGGATGTCCACATCTTGGGGAGCGAGCTTGCTCGCTTTGTCAAGGGCAGCTGCCGCTTCGTCCCCGTGGCCAGCGTCCAGTCCAACCACTCCCAGCCACATCCAGGCTTTTGCATCGGATGGGCTTTGTTTGGTCTCGCGTCGCAGAGCAGCAATCGCGGCCGGATAATGGTTGAGGCGGTAATTGGCGAGTCCCAGAAAAAGGTTCGCACCCCGCAACGCAGGTTTGAGCCTTAACGCCTGCTGCAGCGCCCTGATTGCGTCCTCATATTTGCCTTGTTGTTCACGTACCAGGCCTAAATTTAGATACGCCTCGGCGAATCGTGGCGAGGCATGAATGACCGCCGAGAAAGCTTCCGCAGCTTGGTCGAGGGAGCCGCTACGCATCGCCTCAGTACCGTCGCGAAACTTGCTGTCCACCGCGGACTCCTGGCCCAAGGTACTGATGCTCAGGGTAAGCGAGATGAGCGTCACGAGCCCCACCAGGCGCGGAAGAGGTCTGCGGTTAGCTGCTGATTTTCGGTTATTCAAGCGCGAACTCCGCCCTCCTTGCCAGACAGGATAAATGATTCCGGCGATCATGAGCACTCGCGCGGCCGCGATAAGAGGGCCAAAGGGACTACGATCGCCGCGGAAGGGATTATCGGTCCGCGCGGGTCGCGGACTCAAATACGAAGGACCTTGCAGACTATGCACCCTTTAGGGGTGCATAGTCGCTGGTCTCAGAATTGGTATCGCAGCGTGAACTGCACCTGCCTGGGGTTGGAAGTACCGAATATCGCCCCAAAAGAACCATCGGTCGGACCAGTGTCAGGAGTACTGAAAATATGTCTATTAAAGGCATTCAGCAGCTCTGCCTTGAACACCAGGTCTTGCCCCTCCACGATAGAGATGTTCTTCAAGATGGAGATATCTTCGTTCAAGAAAGCCGACGTTCGATATTCACCCGTGGTGCGCGGTATATTTCCGAAACTGTAGGGCGCATTCGTCGTTGATACCAGGAAGTTAGGATTGGAAAACGCACCGCTCGTTCCCGTAGCGTTGATAACGTTCGGGTCACCATTAAAAACGTTCCATGTTCTGGGATCGCCGGTCTGTGGTACCGGATTCGTGAGTGGTTGACCAGGCACTCGGTTGAAACGGATACAACCGTCGAAACCGGGTACGCCAGTTGCACAACCGAAGGACACCGGTGATCCGCTCTGATAACGGTGGACCGCACCCACCTCCCAGCCACCCAATATCCTACCCGCAGCTCCACCGTGAGATAGGAATCTCTTGTGCGGACCGACCGGTAATTCGTAAAGATAACTGAGCACAAAAGTATGGGGAATGTCCTGGAAGCTGAGCGCCTTCTCACCATGGAGGTTGTAAGAATTCTGCACGCTTCCACCGCCAGAGAAAGTAGAGAACGCGGGCAGCGCGCTGTCAGCGTCGGTCAGCGTTTTGGACCAGGTGTAAGAAGCCAAAAGTGTGAGTCCAGCGCTGAAGCGGCGCTCCGCTTTCACCAGCAAGCCGTTGTAGCTTGATTGGCCCACATTTTCCAGGCAGCAATCCGTGTTGATGGATTTGTATTGTGGAAATGGCCGCAAAGCTTGGGCCAGATTCGCGTCCCCTGACGAGTAGAGGGTATTGAACTCCGGAAATGGGGGCGCAATCCCCAGGCTGCTGATGGGCTGGTTCAGTTGGTTACCTAGAACAAAGAATCTAGGATTGAGGTTGTTGATCTGAGCCAGCGACGAACGCAGACGGGTAGAGTGTTGCCCAACATAGCTCACATCCACAATGAGGTCCCGGATAAGTTGGTGCTGGATCCCAATACTCCAATTCTGCACCATGCCTGGACGTCCGTAGTGGGGTGCAACATAAGAGATGCCCCCGAATCCCCCACCGCTGGTTCCATTTTCTTGTGCAGGATCAAGGTTTGGAGGAGGAGGATATGCTGGAATGCCACTGTCCAGCTGGATCACTGGGGAAAAGCCGTCGCTGGAACTGCCATTCGGCGAAGCTGTGAAGCCATCGGTAAGACTCTGGCCAAAATCAGCGTAGGTCAGAGGGGCATAAGTAATACCATATCCACCGCGCAACACGGTCTTATCGTGGAGCATCGCCGGAGAGTAAGCAAAACCGATACGAGGAGCAAATCCCTTGTGCCATGTTTTGGCCCAGTTGCCGCTTCCCCCGACCCGTCCCGGACCATTTCCGGCAAAGACTAACGCGCCGAGCACGCCCGTGGCTCCCGGATTGGGCGCATTCGGATCAAATACTGAAGTATTGCCATGGGCTTCGTGCCGTGGTGTCTCTACGCTATAACGCATCCCTAAATTGAGCACGAAGCGACTATTCAGCTTGAAGTCATCCTGAATAAAGCCGGCGTAATAGTACGATCCGAAGCGAGGCTGGCTCGAGCGGACGGCGAGACTATATTGCTGGACCTGGCCCAGCAACAGACTGGCAAAAGAATTTCCAGTGGTGCCGTTGTTATTGGCGACGGCTGCAGTCTGATCACGCGTAAAACTCAATGATGGAGATTGATGCGAATGATCAATCACGGAAAACTGCTGGGTGCGCCAGTCAACTCCAAATGCGAGGCTGTGCCGACCCACCTGATAGGAGACACTGTCAGCCAACACCACTCCGTTAATCACATCGTCAGCAAAATTCGCCTGTCCATAACTTGTGAGGTTGTCCTTCGAATCAAAGGAAAATTGCGGAAATGTTTCCCCTGAGGCGTTGGCAATCCCAAGTTTCTTGTCCCAGTCAACACCTAGCTGCGCTGCGCCCGACTTGTCATTGCTATTAACCCGGTTATAACCAACGGTGATGTGATTAAGCAGCTTTGGATTGATTACGTAGTCCCACCCAAAACGAATGTAGTGGGTGAAGAAGTCCTGGAATTGCGCGCCATTAGCGAAGGGGTCCGGCATGTTAGGGCTGCCGTTCCGGTTTACATTGTCCCGGCTGCTGTAGGAAAAGAACAATTTGCTGTTGTCTGACACATTCTGGTCAATCCGGAAAGTCGTGGTTGTCGCCAGGATCGGATTGCTGGTTTTGAAAACAAAATTGTTGACGGGCGAATCGAAGGTTGTTGGAGGCAAAATGGCCAACAAATTGTTGGCTACCGTGCTGAAGCGGCTGGTGGGAATCTTATTTCCCGGGAACGGGCTGCGGCAGGGCACGCCACCAACTATCTGACTGGTAGCAGGATCGAAGATTTGGCCCTCAATGATGGGTTGCGATGTGCACGGGTTGATCTGTCCAGTGGAGGCGCCCAGCTGAGCTGAGAAGTCGCCGTTTCGCTGCGCCGCGGTGGGCAGGTTGTTCGTCGTTACCGCTCCCGCCGTTTGCCGGTACTGCTCCCAGGAGAAGAAAAAGAATGTCTTGTTGCGGCCATCGTAAATCTTCGGGATCCAGACCGGGCCCCCTAAGCTACCGCCGAAGTCGTTCTTTTTGTCCGTGGGACGCTGGAAGAGTCCTCGCTGATCTGGCTCCGGATGCAGGGCCAGATCCAGGTTATTAAACCAGCTATTCGCGTCTAAAACTTCATTTCGGAAGATGTCGAATGCAGTGCCATGGAAAGAGTTAGTACCAGACTTGGTTGAAAAGCTCTCGACGCCACCCGAGGTCCGGCCGAATTCTGAGGACGCATTGGAAGTGGTAACTTTGAACTCTTGCAGCGCCTCTACCGACGGCGCGGTCTGGTCAAAAGAGGATCCGCTGTCAGCACGCGCAGTGCTAACTCCGTCCAAAATAATCTCATTGCCGAAATTCTGGCCGCCTGCCAGCTTCGCCTGAAAGACGCCTCCTGTGGTTCCCGGGGTAAGAAACACGAAAGCCTCGGGTGATCGCAACACGCCCTGGCCGCCCAACGCGAGAGGCAATTGAATAATTTGCTTGGTGCTGACCACCGTGGCCACATCAGAGCTTTCCTTTTGTATTGTCGGCGCATCGGCTGAGACGGTTATGCTCTCCGTTGTCCCCCCCGGTTGCAGGCGAATATCCAATGCGGTTGTGCTGTTGAGTTGAATCACGACTCCGGTCTGCTCCATGGTCTTGAAGCTGGGGGCGGTGACTGTAATGTTGTAACTTCCTAATTGCATTCCAGGAATCTTGTATGCCCCGGCCGCCCCGGTTACTGTTCTGTAGACGGCGCCGGTCTGTGCGCCTTTCGCCTCAACGGTTGCCTGCGGAACCACCGCTCCGGAACTATCCAGAACATTTCCCGCGAGTGCTCCTCGGTCCGATTGGGCCAGGACGGTCAGC
This sequence comes from Terriglobales bacterium, assembly GCA_035651655.1. NCBI lineage: Bacteria > Pseudomonadati > Acidobacteriota > Terriglobia > Terriglobales > Terriglobales bacterium. Next base: position 36,387 of record DASRFG010000029.1, on the reverse strand, counting down.
CCTGAGAAAACAACAACCATGAAAAACGCAAGGCGTCCAAAGAGTGTTCTACCGGAAGGCATATCAATCTCCTCGCTAGCGCGAAGCCGTTTGAGTACCGGCACTGCAGTCGGGCCCGTCGCCGACATCTTAACAGAGCGGAGGCTGCGGAAAACTCTTAGCTACCATTGGCGGGAATGCTCTCTCTGCCTTTATCTGAAACACAGGATTTGGCATCATTTCCGCTGGCCTTGTCAAGGGCTCTGCCAAATTTCCTCAGATATACATTGTCTTCCGAATATCGGAAACGTCGGTTGCATTTGGCCCTCCTCAGTCTGCTGGTAGCGCTGTTAGCCTTTTTTGGTGGAAGGGCTAACGCCAACTAAGCGTTGCTAACGAGTCTCGCTCCATGGAAACGTTGGTCGTCATTCCATTCATTTGGATCGTGCAGGTTCTGATCGGCCCGGAATTGGTCAGCACCAGCACACGTTCTCCGTCGGGATTCTCGAAGCTGACGTGGTTCAGGTCCTGTGCCGTGCTCTGCGAGTCAAAGCGCCGGGCCCCACGACGGATGGCGCTGGAATAATGCGCCAACGCCCGGAACTGACCGCTATACGTAATAGCTTTGGTTTCCGAATTGATCGTAACCAGCCCTCCGCACGAAAACGGCCCGATATTGGGACGCCCCTTCTCGTCGAGGGCAAGATTCCACGCTGTGATAGCGCGACTCCAGTTGCGGAGTATCCCGGTAAAGATCCGACTCCATTCACTCCAGTTTTTAGCGTAGTTCGGGTCGGTATAATCTGGGCCGCCTTCGGTCCAGTACATCTCCAGGTCGGGATAAGCATCGTGGACACAGGTCATCAATTCTGGCTCACCGAGGTATCCGTGCCAGGCGATGGCGGAGGCGTATTTGCGGACCTCAGGCACTTGGAATTCTGCGATGGCGCGACCCCACAAGTTGTAGTTGTGGTCAATGATCCAGATCTTGGTCTTTACACCATTGGCCTCCAGCAGTGGACCGAGTTCTTTGCCGACAAAATCGGCCTCGTATTCCTGGGGCCAGATGCAAGCGGGCATCCGCCCATCCTGATCGGTGTCCACCTCGTTCTGGACCGTGATCGCCTGTACCGGTACGCCGGCGGCCTGATAGCCCTGCAAAAACTTTAGGAAATAATGGGCGTAGGAAGGCATGTACTTGCGGCGCATTGAACCCCCCAACATGGAACCATTGGCTTTCATCCAACCCGGCGGGCTCCAGGGAGACGAAAAGAGGAAGAGGTCGGGATTTACCTTCCTCGCCTCGCGCAGCATGGGCAAGATGTACTCCCGATCGTGGTCAATGGAAAAGCGCTCCAGTTCGGGATCAGGCTCACCTTCGTCGTAACTGTAAACCTTGGTTGCGTAGTCGCTCGACCCGACGCAGGTGCGGCACACACTCAGCCCCATTTCGGAGGGGTGGAATAGTTGATGAAACAATTTTTGCCGCGCGGGCGGAGATAGCTCATTCAGCATGTAACAGGCTGCATCCGTGAAAGCGGCTCCGAACCCGAGAACTTGCTGAAATTTCTTGGTGGGATCGAGGGTAACCACATTTTCAGTGGCTGACCCGGAACCAGGGCGCCATGCGACAGAAGCAGCGCGAGCAAACCGCAACTTTTCATTCGTAACCCAAACTGCCAGATCGCCTGCCGGCGGGTTGTTAGGGGCACGATCAGTTAGAAATGATGCTTGTGCAGCCGAGGTCGTGGTAGCTGCTGCAATACCCAATCCAGAAATCTTCAAGAAATCGCGACGTGTGCGTTCCATTTTCTACCCTCCTCGGGTGGGCATAAAGATCAATAAAATGCGTATACTGGCGAGATCTTTTTGTGTTCAGCCTCTCACAAGCAGTACTTTGACGTGTGATCATAATTGATTCGAAGATGAACCGAGGACTAAATCAGACGGTTTTGCTGGTCCTTGGACTTGCATTGTTGTTGCTATCAACCATTGGGCAAGCCCAGAGCGGCGCCTCGGATCCGAAGACTGGGAAGTGGAATATGGTTTGGAGTGATGAATTCAATGGTCCCAACGGTTCTGGCCCGGATCCAGGTAAGTGGGTTTTAGAAGTCGGCGGAGAAGGATGGGGGAACCAGGAATTGGAGTATTACACCAAGCGCCTGCAGAATGCCTACATTCAAGATGGAAAATTAGTCATTAAGGCACTGCGCGAGAAGTACACGGGAGCTGATGGCATCACGCGGAATTACACCTCCGCAAGAATGACCACTTCCGGGAAATTCAGTCAAACTTACGGCCGGTTTGAGAGCCGCATCAAAATTCCGCGGGGTCAAGGCCTGTGGCCAGCTTTTTGGATGTTGGGAAACGATATCGGTAGTGCCGGTTGGCCTGCTTGCGGCGAGATTGACATCATGGAAAATATCGGGAAGGAACCCTCCACCGTGCACGGGTCAATTCATGGGCCTGGATATACCGGTGAAGTTGGAATCGAGGCGCCCTACCGCTTGCCCGGGACAAAGTCATTCGCCGATCACTTCCACGTTTTTGCTGTCGAGTGGGAACCGAGCGTCATCCGCCTCTACGTGGATGATCACCTCTACGCGACACGCACTCGTGGGGAGCTGCGGCCCGGATGGAAATGGGTTTTCGACCACCCCTTCTTCCTTTTACTGAACGTTGCCGTGGGCGGGGACTGGCCAGGAAATCCGGACGCCTCTACCGTCTTTCCTCAGACCATGTTGGTGGACTATGTACGCGTATATCGCCGATCCACCCCTTAGGAGGGCTTTAGGACTTTTGAGAACATTACTGGCTGTTACCAGCGCAGTTCTTCTATTTACGGCTGGCGCCCCCGCGCAGCTTCAACCTCCGCTAAATCTCATGCCCGTTCCAGCTAATGTGCAACTTGGGACGGGAGAGCTGCCCATCAATCAATCGTTTTCAGTCGCGGTGACCGGAGTTCATGATGCCAGGATGGATCGCGGCGTCCAGCGGTTTGTCGCCGACCTTTCCCGGCAGACGGGGATGCTTCTCACGCAAAAGCCAGCCGGCTCTACGAACCCAACTTTGCTAATTCACGCGGAGCATGGCAGCGAGGACGTTCAGAAGCTCGGGGAAGATGAGTCTTATGAGTTGGCGATCAGCGAGTCGGGCGGTAAGCTGACAGCCCCCAATCCACTTGGCATTCTGCACGGCCTGCAAAGTTTCCTCCAACTGGTGAATACAACGGCCACAGGTTTTGCCGTGCCGGTGGTTTCCATAAAAGACCAGCCCCGGTTCCCCTGGCGCGGATTGCTCATTGACGTGGCACGGCACTTCCAGCCAGTCGAAGTGATCAAGCGCAACCTGGATGGCATGGCTGCCGTAAAGATGAACGTGCTGCATTTTCACCTCACCGACAACGAAGGTTTCCGCGTCGAGAGCAAGCGTTTTCCCAAATTGCAGGAGATGGGGTCTGATGGCTTGTACTACACCCAGGATCAGATTCGCGAACTGGTAAATTATGCGCGCGATCGCGGAATCCGCCTGCTGCCTGAAATTGAAATGCCGGGTCACAGCCGCTCGTGGTTTATTGGATATCCCGAACTGGCCAGCGCTCCTGGCCCCTACAAGCTTGAACCCAACAGCGGCGTGGATCCCGTCATGAATCCCATTCAGGACAAGACCTACAAAGTCCTGGACAAATTTATTGATGAAATGACCAAGCTCTTTCCCGATGCGTACTTTCACATCGGCGGCGACGAGGTCAACGGTCAACAGTGGGATGCCAATCCGCAAATCCAGCAGTTCATCCACCAGCACGGCATGAAAGGGAATCAGGACCTGCAGGCGTACTTCAATAAGCGATTGCAGAAGATCGTGGAGAAACATCACAGGATCATGATCGGCTGGGATGAGGTATTGCATCCCGATTTGCCCAAGAGTGTTGTCGTGCAGTCCTGGCGCGGGCAGCAGTCCTTGGCATCAGCCGCACGTCAAGGTTATCGCGGCATGCTTTCCTTCGGATATTACCTGGACCTGATGTGGCCAGCTTCACGGCATTATGCCGTTGACCCAATGGCCGGCGATGCCGCAAATCTGAATCCTGAAGAGAAGAGCCGCATACTCGGAGGTGAGGCCTGCATGTGGGGGGAATGGCTCACACCGGAGAACATTGATTCACGGATTTGGCCGCGCAACGCGGCTATTGCCGAGCGACTGTGGTCGCCGGCTGAGGTCCGGGACGCAACGCAAATGTACGCCCGACTGGATCAGTTAAGTTGGCGACTTCAATGGCTGGGCCTCACTCACAGGTCCCAGCAGTTTCTAATGTTGCACCGAATTGCTGGAAGAGATGACATTTCAGCGTTACGCACACTCGCCGAGGTTGTCGAACCGGTGAAGGACTATGCACGTATGGAAGGTCTGAAAACGCCCTGGGACTTCAGGGCGCCTTTGGACCGTCTTGTGGACGGCGCGAGTCCCGAGAGTGACACCGCGCGTCGCTTCAGCAATCTCGTGCAGGCATATATTCAAAGCGGCTACAAGGACCAGGCGATCGAGGCGCAAATTCGGACGCAACTTACAACCTGGCGCGATAATGATGCGAAGCTGCACCCTTTGCTGGAACAATCGTTTCTTTCGCGCGAACTAACTCCACTGTCTGCAAATCTCTCCGCGGTTGGTGCAGCCGGCTTGCTCGCACTTGACTACCTCCACAAATCCGGGCCGTTGCCGGAATTATTGAGAACGCAGCAACTGGCGCTCATCCAGGCCTCAGAGGCGCCCAAAGGGGATCTTCTTCTAGTGGTCGCTCCAGCCGTGAAACAGCTAATCGAGGCCGGTAATCTTCAGACGCGATCAGGTTCTCAACCGTGACTCTGTTTGTCCCTGCTGGAACGATGCAAAGAGGCGCATACGCAATATAAAATGATCGCCCGATTTTAATACCAGGAGAAGACGAACATGCCGGCTAAGTTTGTTGCCTCTCTGGTGTTCGCCTGCGTTGCCATATCTGGCGCAATTCTGGCGGCGCAGACGGTCGCACCTGCGCCACCCGGTAGTTCCATCACACCTCCTGCCGCGCTCAACAACATAAATATAGAGAAAGGTGTTGAAGCTCTGCTTAGACAGATGACTCTGGACGAGAAGGTGGGTCAGCTTGTGCAGTACTCGTTCGGACAGCCGACTGGGCCCGGAACTGGCCGCGGCGATTACGCCGCCATGATTCGCGATGGCAAGGTTGGCTCGCTGCTGAACGTCACCACTGCGCATCAGGCAAACACGTTACAGCGGATCGCGGTCGAGCGGTCGCGCTTGCACATTCCACTGCTGCTCGGGCATGACGTTATTCATGGGTTCCGCACTGCCTTTCCTGTTCCCCTGGGGCTCGCTTCTACATGGAATCCGGATCTGGTGGAACGTGCGGCGCGCGTGGCGGCGCGCGAAGCGGCTGCGAGCGGAGTGCGCTGGACCTTCTCTCCCATGGTGGACATTGCCCGTGATGCACGCTGGGGGCGAATGGTCGAGGGCGCCGGTGAAGACCCATATTTAGGCAGCGCCATGGCACGTGCGTACGTGCGCGGCTACCAAGGTGCTCAGCCCGATGCACCGGATAGCATCGCGGCTTGCGCCAAGCATTTTGTCGCATACGGTGCTGCGGAAGGCGGGCGTGACTATAACAGTGTCGAACTCTCGGAACACACGCTGCGGCAGTTCTATTTGCCACCCTTTCAGGCTGCGCTCGAGGCTGGTGCGCTCACAGTGATGAGTGCCTTCAACGCGCTCAATGGAATTTCAGCTTCCGCAAATCCTTTCACGCTGACGCAAATCTTGCGTCACGAGTGGGGCTTCGAAGGGTTCGTGGTTAGTGATTGGAATGCGGTGGGCGAACTCATTCCGCATGGACTCGCAAACGATGGCGCCACTGCCGCCCGTAAGGCCTTTCTGGCCGGGGTGGATATGGATATGGAAAGCAACCTCTACCACGAAAATTTGGCCACGCTCGTGCGCTCCGGCCAAGTTCCGCAGGCTGCTCTCGACGAATCCGTACGTCGCGTGCTTCGCGTCAAGTACGCTCTGGGACTCTTCGAGCATCCATACGCCGACGAGCAACACGAAGCCGCCGCGATGCTCCAGCCGGATGCCGTTGCTCTGGCTCGAACGGCGGCTGAACAATCTTTCGTGCTGCTCAAGAACTCAAGCGGACCGGGCGCGAGGCCCGTGCTTCCTATCGCAGAAAGCGTGCGCACCGTCGCCGTCATCGGCCCCCTGGCAGACGATGCGGCCAACATGCTGGGTTCATGGGCGGCAGAAGCCAAGGAGGGCGACGCAGTTACCCTTCGTTCCGCACTCATCCAACGACTTGGCGGCGAGCACGTGCGCTATGCGAAAGGCACGGACATCGAAGGTAATTCCGAGGCAGGATTCTCCGAAGCTGTCTCGGCAGCCCGCCAGTCAGATGTGGTGATCATTGCCCTGGGAGAGGATGCCGGTGGGATGACCGGAGAAGCGGCTTCGCGGGCTCATCTGGATTTGCCGGGCCGTCAGCAACAATTGCTGGAAGCGGTCGTCGCCGCAGGTAAGCCCGTGGTAATGGTGCTGTTCAGTGGCCGCCCGCTCACCCTACCTTGGGCATTTGAGAAGGTCCCGGCCATCGTTGCCGCATGGTTTCCCGGTGTGCAGGCCGGGCCGGCGCTGGTGCGCACGTTGTTTGGCGAAGCTAATCCCAGTGGAAAATTAGTTGTGAGTTGGCCTCGTAGCGTCGGCCAGGAGCCTTTGCACTATGATGCGCTCAGCACCGGACGCCCTGCCGCCAATACTGATCTCAGCCATCCCCCAACCAATGGGGCGGAGAAATATGTGTCCCGCTATGTTGATGAACCCAATGATGCCCAATTCCCCTTCGGCTTTGGCATGTCTTTTACCAGCTTCCGGTACGGTCGGCCGCAGCTCAGCCTTTCGAAGCTGAGCGCGCAGAAGCTTCAAACATCGCTCCACGAGCGTGCGCGATCTTCCACAGCATTGGAGGTGAAGGCTGATATAACGAACGTGGGCACTCGAGCCGGCGAAGAAGTAGCTCAGCTCTACGTTCGACTACAAGGCACGAGTGTTTCGCAGCCAATACGCGCCTTACAACGCTTTCAGCGGATCGCGCTCGTGCCCGGCCAGACTCAAACAGTCAGCTTCAGCCTGGGACCCGAAACCTTCGCCTTGTGGAACGACAAGAATGAATACACGGTAGAGCCGGCCCGGCTCACGTTGTGGCTCGGTCCTGACTCCGCTCACGGCTCTGAGGCTACACTCGAGATTGCTCCATAAGAATGATTCTGAAGCCAGCTCTGGCGGGTATCGGTAGCTGGCGCTATGCTGAAAGCGTATGAAATTCTGTCGCTCGATTCTCGTCCTGTTCGTGCTGGCTATTTCAGCAGCCGCTCAGACGTCCGCACCCGCCGACGTTAGCGCCAGGTTGAACCAGATCGTCACGGCCGTCATGCGCGAGCAACAAATTCCCGCCATGACCGTCGCTGCCGTGCTCAATGACCGCATGGTTTATTCCAGAGCGTTTGGCGTCGCCGACCTCGAAAATGCCGTTCCGGCCACGGTTGAAACCCTGATCCGCACCGGCTCCATCGCCAAGCCAATCTCCGCCGTCGCCGCCATGACCCTGGTTGATTCCGGCAAACTCGACCTTGATGCTCCGGTGCAGAAATACTGCCCCCCGTTCCCACTCAAGCAATGGCCCATCACGACGCGCCAACTGCTTAGTCACACCTCGGGTATCCGTCACTACAAGGAAGGCGAATTCGAGAACACGCGGCATTACAAGTGGATGTCCGATGGCTTTGCCGTTTTTGCCAACGATCCACTGTTATTCGAGCCCGGCACTGCGTTTTCCTATACAACCTACGGCTACACGGTTTTGGGCTGCGTGGTGGAAGGCGCCTCGCGCGAGAAATTTGCCGCGTACGTCGCGGAACACGTATTGAAACCCGCGGGGATGACGCACACTTTTGTTGACGACGTATTTGAGATCGTGCCTCATCGCGCACGTGGGTACCAGAAGATCGACGGAAAGGTGAAGAATGCTGGCCTTATGGATAGCAGTTACAAGGTCCCTGGCGGTGGTTACGTCACCAGCGCAGAGGATCTGGTGCGTTTCGGCCAAGCGCTGATGGACGGCAAGATCTTGAAGCCTGCCACTCTGGTCGAGATGTGGAGCCCGACGAAGATCCCGGGCAAGGAGTCAAATTACGGACTAGGTTTCGAGGTGCAAACCATTGACGGCCAGAAGTACGTGGCTCACGATGGCGGCCAGCAGGGGACTACCACCAGCATGGTAATCATCCCAGGAAAGCATTTCGCAGTCGCCGCGCTGGCGAACATGGACCAGACGCAACCCTTCGACGTCGTCCGCGGAATTCTGGAGGAGTTCAAGATGCCATATCCGAAGCCCGAGAAGAAGTAAGAAACACTGATTGCCGCATCTGATGAGGTCTCGAACGTCAGCCGCAATTACTCGGTCTGATAACGACAAGTTCAGAAATCATGCTCAGGCTCTTCTAAGCTCTAGTCGCAGGTTGGCATACGCCAGAGGCAGTAGAGCCATTCTTTGTGCCCTCTGTTACGTTAAAGACACGATTCACCAGGGCCATTAACTATGGCCAGAGTTCCTGCTGCGGACAGCTCAATGAACGACAACAATTCTAAGGTCAAGATTTTTGGAACACGCGGGTCAGCCGAGGCCTACGCCATTCGTGATTTTCTGCACCGCAGTGGCGTGCCCTACCAATGGATCGAGCTCACCACTGACGAGGACGCGCGCAGATTGGCCGGTGTCAGCGGGCAGAACGATGAAGGACTGCCAGTGTGTGTCTTCGCGGATGGCACCCGGATGGAGCATCCCACAGTTCGGCAGATCACAGAGAAGCTGGGCTGGTTTCGCAATCCTTCGCGCTCTGAATACGACCTCAGCATCTACGGGGCTGGGCCGGCGGGGCTTAGTGCGGCGGTCTATGGCGCCAGCGAAGGTCTGAAGACTGTTCTGGTGGAACGGTTCGCTATAGGAGGACGGGCCGGAACAAGTCCCAAGATTGAGAATTATTTAGGCTTCCCGGAGGGCGTCAGCGGAGCGGAATTAGCTGAACGTGCCCGGGAACAGGCCTCCCGCTTCGGGGCTGAGATCTTGTTGCTTAGGGAGGGCGTTCGTGGCGAGTTCCAGCCCGGCAAAGGCGTGGTGCACCTGGCAGACGGAACACAAATCATCTCTCGTGCCTCGATCTGCGCCACCGGAATGGAATACCGGCGCCTGAACTTGCCCAATGAGGAGAAGCTGCGAGGCGCCGGCGTTTATTACGGCGCCGGCTCGAGCGAGGCGTCTCTTTGCCATAACGAGCCCGTAGTGATCGTGGGCGGCGGCAATTCGGGCGCGCAGGCCGCAGTGCATTTTGCCCGTTACGCCTCCAAAGTCACTCTGGTGATTCGGGACGATTCTTTAAAGAAAACGGTTTCCGAGTACTTGATTGACCGCATCCACTCTACTCCGCTGATTGAAGTACTAACCAGGACGGAAGTGGTTGCACTTCACGGTGATCGAGTGTTGCGCGCGGTGACCCTCCGGAACAAGGTGACAGGCGAAGAACGCGAGTTAGAAACCAGCTGGCTGTTTCTCTGCCTTGGCGGCGTTCCGCATACGGAGTGGGCGGCCGAGGTTGGCATTGTTCGTGATGAAGCCGGCTACCTTGTGACCGGCCCCGATCTAACCAAGAATGGGGAGCGGCCTCCAAACTGGCCGTTGGATCGGGAGCCCTACTATTTGGAAACGAACGCTCCGGGCGTATTTGCGGCCGGCGACGTCCGGCATGGTTCAGTCAAACGTTGCGCCTCGGCGGTGGGTGAGGGCGCCATGGCGGTGACGTTCGTCCACCGCTACATTACCAACGGATGATTAACCTTCGGCGGCCCACGTCCCGTCTAGCTAGCCTTTCTTTCGTCTACGTCGACATACTCCGCATCAACCACGCCTTCATCTCTCTTCGGCTGCCCATCGCCGCCGGGAGGCGGCCCTGCACTAGCGCCTGGGCCGGCTCCCGTGGCCCCCTGCGGCTGCGCAGCCCGGTACATTTGTTCTGCCAGTTTGTGCGACGCCTGGGTCAAGCGCTCGCGCGCCTGGTCCATGGTGCGCTTGTCGTTCGACTCCAGTGCTCGCCGCGCATCGGCCACGGCGTTCTCGATGTCGCCGCGCTCCGAGCCGGAGACTTTATCTCCTTGCTCACGCAGCATCTTTTCCACGCTGTAAATGAGAGTATCCAACTGGTTCTTGGCTTCGATTTCCTCACGCTTGGCTCGGTCCTCTGCAGCGTGCGATTCGGCTTCTCTAGCCATCCGTTCGATGTCTTCTTTGCTCAGGCCGGAAGAGGAGGTGATCGTGATCTTCTGGTCCCTCTGTGTTGCCATATCTTTCGCGTTGACATTGAGGATTCCGCTGGCGTCAATGTCGAATGTCACCTCAATCTGCGGTGTGCCGCGCGGAGCCGGTGGAATGCCGGTGAGGTGGAATTTGCCGAGCGAGCGATTCTGGTTGGCCATAGGACGCTCACCTTGCAACACGTGGACTTCCACCGAGGTCTGGTTGTCAGCCGCCGTGGAGAAGGTCTCAGTCTTGCGTGTCGGTATCGTCGTGTTGCGCGTGATCATCGGCGTCGCTACGCCACCCTGGGTTTCGATGGCGAGCGTCAGCGGGGTCACGTCGAGCAGCAGCATGTCTTTGACCTCGCCCGCAAGTACTCCGCCCTGAATGGCAGCTCCAACCGCGACCACTTCGTCCGGGTTGACGCCCTTGTGACCTTCCTTTCCGAACAGCTCCTTTACTAGACCCTGAATGCGCGGCATGCGTGTCTGGCCGCCTACCAGGACTACTTCGTTGATTTTGTCGGCGGTGACCTCCGCGTCCTTCATGCACTGTTTGCACGGCGGAACTGATTGTTGAATGAGGTCCTCAACCATGGACTCAAGCTTCGCCCGTGTAAGTTTCTTTACCAGGTGCTTCGGTCCGCTGGCGTCCGCGGTGATAAACGGCAAATTGATCTCCGTCTCCATGACGCTGGAGAGTTCAATCTTGGCGCGCTCAGCGGCGTCACGCAGCCGCTGCAATGCCATTTCATTGCCTTTGGCCCGCAGATCGAGGCCTTCGTCTTTCCTGAATTCATCAATCAGCCAATCCACGATGCGCTGGTCAAGGTTGTCGCCGCCAAGGTGAGTGTTGCCGTTGGTCGCCTTCACCTCGATGACGCCCTCGCTGACCTCGAGAATCGAAACGTCGAAGGTGCCCCCGCCGAAGTCGTACACTGCGATAATTTCGTTCTTTTTCTTATCTAAGCCGTAGGCCAGCGCGGCGGCGGTGGGTTCGTTGATGATGCGTTTTACGTCCAGACCTGCGATCGTGCCCGCATCTTTCGTTGCTTGTCGTTGTGCGTCATTGAAATATGCGGGTACGGTGATGACTGCGTCGTTCACCTTTTGGCCCAGGTAGTCTTCCGCAGCCTTCTTCAGTTTCTGCAGGATCATGGCCGAGATCTCTGGGGGAGTGTGCTTTTTGCCCTGAACAATGATGACCACGTGATCGTTTTCAGGCTCCACCTTGTAGGGCACCATCTTCAACTCTTCAGAAATCTCCTCAAAGCGACGCCCCATAAAGCGCTTGATCGAGTAGATCGTATTCTCTGGATTCGTAATGGCCTGGCGCTTGGCTACCTGGCCTACCAGCCGCTCTCCCGTCTTGGTGAACGCCACCACTGACGGGGTAAGCCAGCCGCCTTCTTCGTTGGGGATTACCTTGGGCTCCCCGCCTTCCATGACTGCAACTACTGAATTGGTGGTTCCCAGATCAATGCCGATAATCTTTGCCATTACGAAACCTCCCGAGAATGTGCGGACGCAAAACGCGGCGCTCTTGCTGAAACCGAGCCGCCCTTTGGGAGATGGCGGCACTACAAGATCCTAGCGACGGCTTCATACCGCAACAATTCCTCGTGGGAACAGGTCGCCATCTAGACCACTGCAGTAGTTCCTCATACGACTTTGATCTAAGGGAGTTCGTTTTTTGGAGGAGACTAGATCATCTCAAGTGGCTGCTTGCGAGTGGGTGGCGGGAATGCCTTGTCCAGAGCAGCGAGATCTTGTTGTGAAAGCTGTAAATCGAGAGCAGCCCGATTTTCCCGCACATGTGCTCGCGTACCCGCCTTCGGTATGGCGATGACTCTCTCCTGCCGCAGCACCCAGGCCAGCGCTACTTGAGCGGGTGTCGCGTTATGCGTGGCTGCAATTTTCCGGAGTACGGCATTTCCAACTAGCCGCCCTTGCTCGATTGGCGAGTACGCCATGATGGGAATGCGGTGTTCCTTACACCAGGGAAGCAGATCGTATTCGATTCCACGGCGCGTAAGGTTGTAGAGAACCTGATCCGTCTGGACCGCGTTTCCACCAGGGAGAGCCGTTAGTTCCTGCATATCGGGTGCGTCGAAGTTGCTCACACCCCAGTGTCTGATCTTGCCGGCGTCTTTCAACTCCTCGAACCCCTCAATCGTCTCTTGTAATGGTGTCTCTTCACGCCAGTGCAGCAGATACATATCAAGCCGGTCCGTTCCCAGTCGTCGCAAGCTGCCTTCGCAGGCGGAGACGGTTCCACGTCTGGTGGCGTTTTGCGGGAGCACCTTGCTCACCAGGAATACGCTGTCCCGGCGACCGCGGATGGCTTCACCCACCAACTCCTCGGCTGCACCGTCGGCGTACATCTCTGCCGTATCAATCAATGAAATTCCTAACTCCAGTCCCAGGCGCAGCGCCGCAATCTCATCATTGCGGTGTCTCGGACTCTCGCCTAAATGCCAGGTTCCCTGACCAAGAACCGGAACGGCCTCGCCGGACGGAAGTTCGGTGGTGCGTACGGAAGTTCTTTCAATGGTTGCGGAGCTATGATGTGTCATGTCTATACCGGTTTGACGCCAGAATGTATGTCCGCGATGCTCGCGCTGCAACCCAAAGATTTGCGAGATGCGGATATCTGAAATAGCAGCAGCCTGGTGGACCCGTCTTTCCTCCGCCCTCAAACTTCAATCGTGATTCGGTTATCTACTTGGGTGACACCTGGCGCCGACCACGCCGCGCGCTCCGCCTCTTCTCTCTCCGTCCAGGAGCGGACGGTCCCCCTCAGGATGACCTTGCTGCCCTGCACTTCAACCGAGATCCTCTCTGCATCTATTTGCGCGTTGCGCACCAGTGCGTCTTCGATTTTTTTCTTCAGTTCAGAAGGCGTCACATGGGGCTTCACCGTGACCAGGTTCGTGACTCCTCTTACGCCAGAGATGCGGCGGACCACCCGCTCGGCGTCCTGTTTCTGGTATTGCCACTCGACTTCACCTTCGAGCGTCACCCAACCTTTCGAGACCGTGACTTTGACCTTATCGGTCTGTATGAATGCATCCCACTCCAACGCCCGTGCAACGGCGGCAGCGATGTCCGCGTCGGTGCGCTCGCTGGTCAGCCTGACTTCAATGTCGTTAGCCACAGCTTTTACTCCAGCAACGCGATGAGCGGCCTCTTCCGCTGCCCACTTTTTAAGATAGGAGTCAACCCAGCCGGTAAGCGTGACCACGCCATCTTTGACGGCAACTCCAATTTCGTTGGGCTGGACGCGCGCGTCCCACTTCAATTCCGCGAGCACATCCTGTTGGATTTGCTCATCCGTTCGAGTCTCTACTGCTACTGCCATGGCGATTCCTCACTTCCTTGGGTGCACTGAATTGGGCTTGTTTCCTAGCCGGCCACTCATATCACAGTGGCCGTAGCGGACACAGAATGCGTCGCTAGTGTTTATGCTAACTACGAGGCATCACTCGAACAATTCCTCGGCAGCCGGAGCGCTCTTTCATAGAGAGGGGTTAGTCAGACGTCGGTCGTGGGTGATAAATCTCCGTACGACCTTTGCCGCATGCAGTTGCCGATTCATATGGCCGGCGGGTTGTGTTCTATTGTCACGACTAGGTGTCGCGTGAATATCGCGCTTGGATCTCTGGCGAATTTCCAAAAAACGGAATGCCCCAATTTCGGGCATTGACCACAGGTCATTGAGCGTGAAAGACTTTGCCCTGTTTATGGACTACGCACGCGTAATGCTGTTGCTTTCATACAAGAATGAAGGTTTTTATGGCCATAATAGTCCTCTGTGTAGACGACAATGCAGACGGTTTGGCTGTTCGGAAAGCGCTGCTGGAGGCTAAAGGCTACAAGACTTTCACAGCGAGTGACGGCCCAACCGGAATTGCCTTAGCGGAAAAGCACGCTTTCGACCTTGTTGTCCTCGATTATCAAATGCCGGGTATGGACGGCGAAGAAGTGGCCCTTGTTTTAAAAAGCCGACACCCACATCTGCCCATAATCCTGCTGTCAGGTTTTCCCGGACAGTTACCCGAGAGGTTGCTTCAACTGGTGGATGCGTTTGTCGCCAAGGGTGAGTCGCCAGCCGTGTTGTTATCAAAAGTGGAACAGATCAGTGGCGAGAAGGACCAGCGAAAAGTCGGTTAAGTTCCTCCGACACAGCTAAGCGCACCGCTTACTTCTGACCGTCCCGCGATTGGTGACTTGGCCTAAAATCCCGGAATCAGGCTGAACTCCCACATCCAATGTCTCGGCCGATCCAGCGCGTGCACATAACTTACTTGCGCGATCGCATAGCCGAAAACATTCAGCCTTATTGAGTCTCCATAGCTTCGGGCGGGTTCCCGCGGTCCACCCAGGAAGTACGCTTTCTGGCCACTGTTCCAGGCGACACCCGCGTCGTAGAAGATTGCGTTTTCAATCGGGGGAAAACTTCGGCTGGGAATTATTCCAAACAGACCCAACAGCGGCGTTCGCAATTCCGCATTGACCACCGCAATGCGGCTCCCGATTAGTTTGTCAAAAACCGGACAGGGGTCATTTACCGTTGCACCCGGCCCGCATTCATTGGCGCTGAAAGAGCCGGGCTCGTAACCGCGAATCAACTCCGGGTAGCCAAGAAACAGGTCCTGCAGATTGGGATCATTAGCATCGCCGCCATAGCGGCCATAATGCATAAAGCGTCCCGCAAGTATTAGAGGTTTCGCGACCCGATAATACTTGCGATAGTCAGCCAGAAGGGTGGCGAAATTGAGGCTGCCTCCCAAGCCGCCGACTTCAAGCCGATACCTCTGGCCCATGATGGGGCTGGTCCCGCCAAAAACAGAGGTGTCATAGACGAGGGCGGCGTTTCCTGTTCCCATGTTTAGTGATTTTGGCGTTGGAATATGCTGTCCTCGATCGAGTAGTAAAGAACCATCCAGCAGGGAGAAGGCTTGAATCCGGGACTGCGCGTCAAAATCTATGCGCTCATAACCACCCGAGAACTCGATCCGCTGGGCCCGATTGAAAGGATATTGCACATTTCCGATAAACTGGCGCTGGATTTGCCAAAAGTCTATTTCCTGATTCACCAGCGCGGGCTGACCCCTAACGTTCGTAAGAGCCTGCCCAAAGCCTCCACTGAGATACGGGACTTGGCCGCCAGAAAATCCCCAATTCCAGCGTGTTCTCTGGTTCTCATACCCCACAATAGCGGCCAGGTTGTTCAAAAAACTTCCCGACAGTTGTGTAGTGGTGTCGGTCTGGGCGGCAATCATGAGCTGGTGAAACTCCAGCATGTCGGCGAAGTAAAGCCCGGCACCGCCACCGATGAAGCTGCCGTAGTTGCTCATACCCGCGACTACCGTCGGCGGCGCAATGTCTTCAAGACCCAGCTTGGCTTGATATTTTGTGGACTTGAACCCGGTTGCGGGTACCAATCCGTTGGCCGGATCCCGCAATAGCGAAACGACTAATCCTTCAGGAGCGGTCCGCGGCGGGAGTAAGCCGGGACGCAGATCGGCGACATCTTCCGAGGGTGGCTTGCCTACCAGTTCCGTTTTTGAATCAATGCGGAAGATGTCATAATTCCCATTCTCGTAAGCACTGAACACCAAGCGCCCGGCGCTTTCTGCATAGGAGATTGCCGGGCTGAGGGCGGTGATCCCGGTGACGCCGGTTTGAAGATTAGTAATCTGGCTGATATTTCCGCTCTGCAAAGAAACTCTGTACAGGGTGTCTATGCCTTCGCGGTCGGAGACAAAATAGAGACTCTTGCTGTCACCTGACCACTGCGGATTGATGTGCTTGCCCTGATCAAATCCGGCAACCGGTTCGATACTGCCACTTCCGGGATCAAGCAGGGCCAGACGGTATTGGCCGAAAGCGAGGTTTGACTCATCACTTTTATACCGATCGGTGACGAATGCAATCCGGCTCCCATCAGGCGACCAATCGGGCTGCAGGTCGCAAAACACGTCATTTGTTATCTGCCGCAGGCGCCCGGTTCCGAGACTGAGAATGTATAGATCAGTCACGCCCCCAGCCATCGCGGAGATGGCGATGTTCTGCCCGCGGGGCGACCAGGTTAAAGCAAGCACCTCATCCAGTTTGGGAAGGGACAAGCGGCGAGTTACGTGGTTCTTTGAGACGTCGTAAATGTCTAATTCAGGCCTGCCATTGCTGATGGCGCTAAAGGCAAACTGCTGACTGTCGCGGCTCCATGCGCCGACAGAATTGACGAAGTCGAGGACGTCCATGTGGGCGTCGAGAGCAGTCTTCGTAATTTTGCGAATTACTTTTCCGGTCACGGCGTCAGCCATGAATACGTCAATGGAGATCAACTCCCGTTGCGAGAGAAACATGAGGTATTTGCCGTCGGGACTAAGGGCGGGACTCACATTCAGCCCGTTTTCCTCGTGTGGTTGTGAAACCAGCATGCGAGCCTGCTGCGTGGCAGGCACGGTCACCGACAACACCGACTCGTAGCGGCTGCGGAGTGCGTTTTGCCACTGGGGGGAAAGGTCCTTGGTTGAAACGCGCACAACACCCTGAATCGCGGTCTCGTAATTCCCCGTAGCCGCACCGGCCTTCATGATTCTGCCGATAGTTTCATCTCCCCAGCGCCCGCCGATATATGCCCAGAGAGCTTGTCCCCAGCGGTATGGGAAGTACTTGGGCTTGTCGAGGTCCTTAATAGTGGGAAGTTTTTCCTTGCGCACCGCATCGCGCATCCACATGGAAGTATTGGGATCGTCAGGTCCGAGAGACAGGTACTCGGCCATACCTTCGATGAACCACAGTGGAAGGCGTTCCATGTTCGTCATCCCGAGTCCGGCTCCGCCCCGTCGGCTGCCTCTAGAACTGATGTCGTACTGAAAAGCATGGACGAGTTCGTGACCGAGTACGTGGTCAGTTTCAGCAATTGGTCCGGAAAGAGGCAGGACCACCCGACGCCGCAAAGGCTCCGTGACCCCTCCGATTCCGGGGCCAAGGTCACCGGGAATGACGGTTGTGCTGCGGAAATCCGGAGAACTCGCGTACAAGACCACCGGCTGCCTGGACGACAATTCCCACTGCATGATCGTCCCCAGGCGTTTGCGCCAGCGCTCCGCCATGCGCCCCACCTGGACGGCCGCACCTTGCTCTTCAGGGTAGTAGTAGATGTCGAAGTGTTCGGTATGCAGAACTTTAAAATCTAAAGTCTTGTAGCGAACTTTGTTTTGGCCGAAGTACTGAGCCTGCAGTGTGAGTGCGGTTAAGAACACCAAGCCAGCGGCCGCTGGCAGAGAGCGGAGCCAAAACTTGCGCATATCTGTCCTCGTTGGACGCGCAGGGTCGCACGTCATACAAGCGATGGGAGCTTCTAAGTAGAGGTTGACAGCTGCATCTATGTGGTCGCAGGGAGACGCTCGATGTCGTCATTTGACGGATTGCGCCTCTGCTTGGCGCCGCATGTACCTGCGCCGATGGCCTTAGGCGACCCTATCTCCGCTGGCGCGGGTCTCCTGCGCGCTGGAACTCTCTTTCAATCCAGGCTGGATCGGAACCGCATTCTGTTGGATATGCCGGGGCCGGCCCTGTACGGCCACGTCGTAGAATCCGAACACCTTGGTGGCGATGATTGACGTGACTTCGATTGCGTTCAGCTTTTGCTCATCTACTTTGCCGGCCAAGTGCTGAGCAGCCCTGCGCAGGGCCGCTTTGAAATCTCGGGTGAATGCTTCACCAACGATCTCCGGTTCCGCGTAAAAGAAATGCCAGCCAGCACGCTCCAGATTGTCCTGGGTCTGTGCCACGTCTGCATCCCTCACCAGATTCCAGCCGGGTATGTAAGGTTCCGCCTGTACAGATTCCGGGACGGGGATCCGGTCTTTGATCAGCACACTGCCGGATTTCATTTCTGCTGCCATGGCGAAGCCTCTTCTCTCGTGGAAATATCGATGCCACACACCCCTGCCGGGACGCTCGCATCCAAACAAAACAGCATCGGAGCCTCTATGCCAACCACCATTGACATAAATTCTGCGACGGTCGGCTTACTCACCCAGCTTCCTGGAATTGCCAAGAACATGGCTTACAAGATTGTGAATCATCGTCAAAGGCACGGTTTGTTCACAAGTTGGGATGAGATGAAAGAAATCAAGGGATTTCCGACTGAACGTCTGCCGGAAATTAAGAGTCGTGCCACTCTGATCTGTCCAAAAGGTGAAGGCCCCTGTGCGCCGCCGAGACATGCTGACACCAGCCATTTGGAAAAGGTCGAAAAGAAACCCGCGGGATACACCCGCAAGCTCCGCAATACGCGCAGCCCTGATAAGTTGCGGCAGCGAGCCGGTCCGAGACACTAATACAGCCTCGGAGAGACTGGAGGGATTCCTCGCTTCGCTCGGAATGAAATCCCAAAGTCACCATCCTTACTACTTTCGATGTATGTCCCAGAAAACAAACCAGCGCATCTCACCTCTGCGGTTCTTACAAGTTTCGCGAGTAGGTTTCGGACAATAGAAGTCGAAGCGCAGGTGCCAAGGAGCCACGATGGCGGTGAGCGCAGCGGTCGGCGTATTGGATGTGTTCTGGCTGTTCCTGATGCTCAGCTCATTGCAGCCCCTGTTCAAGCAATGGATGCTGGAGGCGTCCCGGCAGAATCTGATTGCGCGCCTCGAGCGTGAGCGCGGCTCGAGGGTCATTCTGCTGGTGCATCGGCAAGAGACAATGAGCTTTCTCGGATTTCCAGTTCTGCGCTACATAGATGTAAACGACTCGGAGGCCGTCATTCGGGCCATCCACATGACTGCGCCGAATGTTCCGGTGGACCTTATCCTGCACACTCCTGGCGGACTGGTCTTGGCGGCCACTCAAATTGCCCGGGCGATAAACCGGCGGAAAGGAAAAGTTACTGTATTCGTGCCGTTTTACGCCATGTCCGGCGGAACGCTAATTGCCCTCGCATCCGATCAAATCGTCATGAGCGAGCACGCGGTGCTTGGGCCGGTTGACCCACAACTTGGACAGTATCCTGGGGCCTCGATTCTGAAAACGGTTGAGGAGAAACCCGTGGAGAAGGTTGATGACGAGACCCTGATCCTTGCCGACCAGGCCAAGAAAGCAATCAGCCAGTTACAGGACACGGTTCGAGAATTGCTCGGGGGCAAGTACCCGGATCCCATCGCCAGTAAGCTTTCAGTACTGCTATCAGAAGGCAGGTGGACGCATGACTATCCGATTACGCACGATCATGCGCGAGAGCTGGGACTCAGCGTAAGCTCCGACATGCCGTCACAAATTTTCGACCTGATGGCGCTTTATCCGCAACCTGTGCGGCACTACCCAACCGTGGAATACCTGCCGCAGCCACGCTTTGCTGAAAGACAAGGGCAGCCCAACCACCAATAACCGCCACCAACATTTTCAGGATCGGAAATGGGGCTCGCTCCAAGCCTCGAATTGCTTCAGCCCGTCAGGAACCGTGAGCCTGCAGCCCGGCAAAACCGTCGTTAAAGAGGCCCCCCGTCCCGCCAACAGAAAATCAGTTCTGGATGTTCTTTTCGGGCGCCCACTCTCCTCCGAGGAAGACAGCAGAGAAAGAGTGGGACCCGCTGCTGGAATCCCCATCTTCGGCCTTGACGCTCTGAGTTCCGCTGCATATGGACCGGAAGCTGCGCTTACCGTTCTGATCCCTCTCGGGATCGTGGGCCTGGGCTACATCGTTCCCATCAGCGCGTTAATCATCGTGCTGCTCTGCATTGTGTTTTTCTCTTACCTGCAAACCATTAGCGCGTATCCCACGGGAGGCGGATCCTATACGGTCGCAAGTGAAAACTTGGGTGAATTTCCCGGGCTGCTCGCTGCTGCGGCACTGATGATTGATTACATTCTGGATGTTGCCGTCGGCATCTCGGCCGGTGTTGGGGCTTTAATCTCCGCCGTTCCAGCTCTGCAACCGCACACCTTGGGCTTGTGCCTCGGAATCTTGCTGATTCTCACTCTGATCAATTTGCGCGGAGTACGCGAAGCCGGTCTGGCCTTTATGGCTCCCACCTACTTGTTTGTGGGCTGCTTGGGTACCGTGATCGCAATCGGAGTTTTTAAAGTCTGGGCGACTGGAGGCCACCCCGTTCCGGTGGTCCCGCCTCCCACGCTGCCGCCCCCCTCTGCCGCAGTGAGTGCATGGTTGCTGCTCAAAGCCTTTGCCAGTGGTTGTACGGCATTGACGGGAGTGGAAGCGGTCAGTAACGGCGTCACCGCGTTTCGCGAACCACGTGTGAAATGCGCACGCATTACGCTAGGCGCAATCGTCGGCATCCTGGTACTGCTTCTCGCCGGTATCGGCTACCTGGTTCGGGCGTATCACATTGGCGCAACCGAGCCCGGGGCGCGGGGATATCAGAGCGTACTATCGCAGCTCACGGCCGCGATAGCGGGAAGAAATCTGTTCTACTTTGTAACCATCGGCGCCATTCTTGTGGTTCTTTCGTTGTCGGCCAACACCGCTTTCGCGGATTTTCCACGTCTTTGCCGCGCCGTCGCAGAAAAAGGATACTTACCCTACCCGTTTGCATTCCGCGGCCGGCGGTTGGTCTACTCCTACGGCATTTACGCACTGGTGTTGCTGGCCGGGTTTCTGCTGATTATTTTCCGAGGCATTACCGACCGTTTAATTCCGCTATTTGCAGTCGGGGCCTTTCTCGCATTCACCCTCTCACAAGCTGGAATGGTCATGCATTGGAAGAGGACCGGAGGACGAGGTGCGCGAACCAGCATGCTTATCAACGGAATTGGGGCTACAGCCACGGGGATTACCGTCTGTATCATTCTCGTTGCCAAGTTCACCAGTGGCGCATGGATCACCGTCCTCCTCATTCCTACATTGATTCTGCTGATGTCGGGCATCCGGCGACATTACGACAAAATCATGCGGGAAACGGCACACCACGGACCTGCAAACCTCAGCGGAATATCTCCGCCTATTGTCGTTCTGCCGATGGACCACTGGAGCCGGGTCGCCGAAAAAGCTCTTCGCTTTGGTTATGCCATATCCCGCGAAATCTGCGTACTGCACATTGCCTCTGAAGAGAGTAGAGAAAAAGGCACAGAATTTTCCAGACTCTGGCATGAGTACATCGAGGCCCCTGCAAAGGCGGCCGGTCTGGAAGCGCCAGAACTTGTGATTCTCTACTCTCCGTATCGCCAGGTCATTACTCCCATCTTTCAGCACATACTGGACATAGAACGACAGAATCCCGATCGCCAGATTGCTGTGTTGGTGCCGGAATTGGTGGAACGCCGCTGGTTTTATTATCTACTGCATGGTCAACGCGCGACCGCACTCAAACTGGTGCTCTATTTAAAGGGGAATCACCGGATTATCGTGATTGACATCCCCTGGTATCTCTCTTCGTGAGATCTCGGTCACGCACTCAACTCTAAGCGGGATAAAGTTCGTGAGTGCACCCCAAGGCCCGGGAGGCTCCGCTTCTTACCCGTTCCAGATGAGGGTAGCGAATGCCTGAGTGATAGTCGATCGGATGGTTTTCCAGATATCCGGTGTTCGATACCAGAATAACGATCGATCCAGAATTCAAACTGGAGGTACGGACCGCTCTATGCAATTCATCAACCGAGAACTGCTGACCGTTAACACCTACAATCCGCATATACGGACCGAGCCCGCTCTCGTAGGCCGCCATATTTGGAATCGCGTCTTGTATGGTGCCATCGCTTTTGACGACCAGGCCGAGCGACGAAGTGAAATCCCTTGCCCCAGAAGCCGCCTGCTCGGCGGCACTCAGCATAGAAGTCACCGTCTTTCCGCGAATACACTTCTAAAACACAGCCGTGGTAGCACTCGCCTTGTTGTTTCCAGGTGACAAATCCTGAGTTTTTGCGCTCACCTGGGCGGTATCGGTTATAGAACTTCCTTTCGCGGAATGAACGGTACTGGTTAGGGTGAGCGTCCACAGCGCTCCCTTTGGCAAAGAATTCAGGCTGCAGGCCACAGTCCCGGTGCTACCGACGGCTGGGTGGGAACAGCTTCCAGCGGTGATCGTGTAAGAGACGAAGGTCGACCTACTCGGAAGAACATCCTTGAGGACGAGCCCAGAGGAGGTATCCGGGCCATTATTGGACACTCGGGCAGTGTAGGTGAGATTCGAGCCCTGCGCCACCGAACTGGAGGATTGCGTAAGTTTCATTGCCAAGTCCCCCGCGATAACGATCTTTGATAGAAATGCGTCTTGGGCTCCCCGTAACGTTGCCTGATATGCATTGGAGGTGACGGGGAAGCGGTCTGACGTGGCGCTTCCGGTAACATACGCGTTAAGTCCGGTATCGAGGGCTACGCCAGTCGACCAGTCCTGTTTGTTACCTCCCAAGAGAGTGGAGTAGAACCTGGTTAAGTTGCTGTCATTGTGACGAAAGTCAATGAATGCATTCCACGTACCGGCATTAGTGCGTTGGAATGCGTTCGCGGTTACCGGGAAGTTGGTTGAATTCGTCGAACCGGAGATTGCGGGATAACCATACCTAACAGCCACAGCTGTTCCAGACTCCTCGCCACCGCCACCGATGTAGGTCGCATAGGCCAAGCCACCGGTTGAACTCAGCTTTAACAGAAAGGCGTCTGATGTTCCGCCACCAAAAGAAGACTGAGACGCGTTCGAGGTCGTCGGAAATCCTGAGCGCAGGCCCTGTCCCGTCAAATATGCATTGCCAGATTGATCCACTGCAATGGCATTGGTAATTGCTCCACCCACTATTACGGAGTACAGATACGAACTCCCGCTCGTGTTGAGCTTCATTACGAAGGAGTTGCTTCCAGTGCCGTATTGAGTGGTATGGGGAAAATTTGGAGAATCGGTGGGACCGGCGACGTAGGCGTGACCGCTGTTATCAATGGCAATGCCACTGATGCCGGTACCTGTGCTGCCTGCGACTCCGATTAACGTTGTGTAATCTACCGATGAGCTGCCAGATTTAGTGGTGTCGAGTTTTAATATGTAGCAATTGGTCGCGCTTCCTATCTGGCTTCCCGGGGGAGAGGCTGGCCCGGCATCCTGGTTCCAATTGCCAGCCACGTACAGGTGAGCCGCGCTATCGACCGCTACTGCGTTGGCACTCGCGTCTCCCTCGAGGTTGTACTGATAACTGTAGAGCAGCCGGGAGCCCGTTGGATCCAGCTTCTCGATGGAAACTTCGGACTGGAAACAATCGTCGCAAGGCAAACCTGTGGAAGCGATATAAGCGTTGCCAACAGCATCCACTGCCAGTGGAGGATCCGAATGAGGCTGGAAATTCCCGTCACCGACCCCGGGACCAAGAAAAGTGGAATACAGCAATTTCCCGGAAGGAGAGAACTTGGCAATGAATTCATCTGCGGAATAACAACCATTACTGCGCGTGCAGGGTTGACTAATGGTGGAATCGTACGCACCTGGGGTGATGGGGAAATCCACAGCAGTCGTGAATCCGGATACATAGACGTTGTTAGAGGCATCAATTCCGATGCCGCTACCGAGAGACGTGGCTGCAGACGAGACGCCATCCGAGGTTTGCGTGCTCCCGCCTATGTAAGTTGAATAGGTTAGAACGGGATCAATGACCAGTTGCTTATCATGATTGTATGGCGCCAAACTAAACCCGACTTTGTTGCCGCTCAGGAGTCTGTAGCGAGCCGGAATTAGCACGCGCGTACTGCCGACTTGTTGATAAGCCAAGGGCTTATGTTGGAGGAACTGGCCTGCCGGCGTCTGCACTACGAGATCTCCATTGTGATCAACGGAGATGTTGCTGGCGCCAAGGATCTTAACAGCGATATCTCTCAGGTGTGAGCGCGGAGCAGCAGCAATGTCATATTCTAGTCGCCCATTGCGTGAGTAATACTCAAACACAACTCCAGGAGCAACGTTTTCGTAGTGAACCCGAGCGTAACTTGGGATACCTCTTATATCTGCGGCGGAGTGCCTACGGCGCAAATAATTGCTTCGCGTAGGTAGCTGATGTTCACCCACAACGCGCCGCCGCGACATACGGCCGGGACCGACCGGCACAAAGCCGATCGTCGCGAGACCTTGTTTGTCCGGAAGAGGAACTACCAACAGCGCAGAGGAAGAGGTGAAAAATACCGTGTAACCAGGCGCTCGTCCCAAAAACTTGACGGCGGAATCGGCCTGTCCCTCATTGCGTTCGAATGTTAACGGAAGACTGGTCCGCGGTGAGAACTGGGCCCTAGAGGACCCGCCGGTGTTTGTTGCACCACACAGCGACAACACGAAACAACATAGAACTGCGGGCAAAAGCCACTTTGGGGATGTCATGCAAGCCTCGGCAGGGGAACCTTAAGGATGGGTAAAAGAGCAGCAACTGGTCACATCCGTTCTGAGTTTTAGAGTTCTTGGCCAGGAACTCGGGTTGGCCGGGTTAAGAGTCTATTTGGCGGTGAGCGGCGACCCCAGACCCTTGGAGTCGTACGTCTGCGCAGCCAGCAAACAGCGTCATTAGTGCGGGAGATAGCACCGCGCGTCAATGTTCATAACTGGAACTGACATGTGGATGGCGCGAGTTTGAAATCAAGGTCCTTTGTGCTGAGCTTTCTGAGCAACGACTTTGGCAACCAAGGCAAGCAGTTCGGTCGGTTCGGGGTCAATGAGAAAATCTGCACCTTGAACAGGCCCCTCACCGGTTTTTTTCAGCGCGATTATGGGGGCCGAGTAGTGAGCGCGAAAAGCAGCGACCAGGGATTCCTTGTCTTTGTGGGGAATTGAATGCCCAAGAATGAAAAGATGATATGGATTGCCGCTGTTGCATTCATCCAAGGCTGCTGTGTATCCGTGGGCAGATACTACTTCGCACCCCTGACGCTCAAGCAACAATTGGCGACTCTTGAGCAGCCCTTCATCGTATGACACTGACAAAATCCTTGGCATTTGACAACACTATAATAGAACGAATTAACCCTGGCGATGGCCGTTAGTTGCGACCGAAGTACATATTCAGTTCGGCATTTTTTGCCAACGGAGATCACGGCGGGCCTGAGCGCAAAACGCCACCACCGCCGCAAAGCCGACAGATTAGCTACTGTTCCACAATCAGTAGGTTCGAGGTTCGATTTCTACGCATTCACTGCGTCCCTGTGTAAACTAAATCGCCGTTACCTCGAAGTATGCTCCTGCAGTGGGTGTTTTGAATCCAAGTCAAGGTTCAGCTCAAGGACGTTCACGCGGACCTCCCCCAAAAATCCAAGCTGCCGGCCTGCAGTGTGGGTAGCGATCAGTCCGCGGAGCTGATCTTCGCTGATTCCGCGTTCGCGTGCCACGCGGGCGATCTGGAAATCCGCAGCCGCAAGAGAAATGTTGGGATCCAGGCCAGAGGCAGAGGTGGTGACCAGATCGATTGGGATAGGCTTTCCCGAATTCCCGGCCGACAACGCAGCGGCGTCCTGTTGTACGCGGTCAATCAGCTTATGGTTGGTCGGCCCCAGGTTCGTGCCACCTGAGTTCGCAGCATCGTAACCATTTCCCGCTGCCGAGGGTCGAGAATGGAAATATGCCGGACCAGTGAAGGGCTGGCCGATGATCCGCGACCCGATGATGGTTCCGTCGCGCTGGATCAATTGGCCATTGGCCTTAGCAGGAAACACAAGTTGCGCGATGCCGGTGACTACCAGCGGGTAGATGATACCTAGCAGTATGGTGGTCGCGATGGTCATCCAGAGGGCAGTGAGCAAATTATTTTTCATGTAAGCTTCTCTACGCCAGACCCACGTGCATGATTAAAACATCAAGCAGTTTGATCCCAATGAACGGGATGATAATTCCCCCAAATCCATAGAGCCACAGATTGCGCCGCAACAGCGCGGCTGCCCCCATCGGCCGGTATTTCACGCCCCGCAGCGCGAGAGGGATCAACGCAATAATAATGAGAGCGTTAAAGATGACCGCCGATAATACTGCCGACTGGGCGGTCTGCAAATGCATAATGTTCAGCGCATTCAGCACCGGGAAGGTGCCGGCGAACATCGCCGGGATAATCGCGAAATACTTGGCAACGTCGTTCGCGATAGAAAACGTCGTCAGCGCGCCGCGCGTCATCAGAAGCTGCTTGCCGATTTCGACTACCTCGATGAGTTTAGTGGGATTGGAGTCGAGGTCCACCATGTTGCCGGCTTCTTTGGCGGCCTGCGTGCCGGTGTTCATGGCCACGCCAACGTCTGCCTGGGCCAGGGCGGGAGCGTCGTTGGTGCCGTCGCCGGTCATTGCGACCAGCTTGCCACCGGCTTGTTCCCGCTTGATCAAATCCATTTTATCCTTGGGAGTGGCTTGCGCCAGGAAGTCGTCCACGCCAGCCTCACGCGCAATGGCGGCAGCGGTGAGCGGATTGTCACCGGTAATCATCACGGTTCGAATACCGATGGCACGAAGCTGGTCAAAGCGGTCGCGCATTCCGCCCTTCACAATGTCCTTTAGTTCAATGACACCAAGTGCACCGCGACCTTTCTCGGCAACTACCAGCGGCGTGCCGCCGAAACGGGCGATTTGGTCCACTTGCTCCTGGACCTGGCTCGGGAAATCGCCGCCGTTTTGACAGACATAGTTTCTTATTGCGTCGGTCGCACCCTTGCGAATTTCGAAACTATCGAGGTTCACACCGGACATGCGCGTCTGCGCCGAGAAGGGCACGAACTGAGCCTCCCGAGACGACAGCTCGCGACCACGCAGGCCGTACATCTCTTTGGCGAGGACCACGATCGAACGGCCTTCGGGGGTCTCGTCCGCCAATGAAGAAAGCTGTGCGGCGTCTGCCAACTCTCGCTCCGTGACCCCTGGCGCCGGAATGAAGCGCGATGCCTGGCGATTGCCGAGGGTGATGGTGCCAGTTTTGTCCAGCAGGAGCGTGTTCACGTCGCCGGCCGCCTCCACGGCGCGGCCCGACATGGCGAGCACGTTGTGCTGAATCAGCCGGTCCATGCCGGCAATACCGATGGCCGAGAGCAGGCCGCCTATGGTGGTCGGGATCAGACACACCAGCAGCGACACCAGCACGAAGACGCTCTGCGGCGAACCGGAGTAGATGGCGAAAGGCTGCAGGCTCACGACCGCCAGCAAAAAGATGATGGTCAAACCGGCGAGCAGAATATTCAAAGCAATTTCATTGGGCGTTTTTTGGCGTTCCGCACCTTCCACCAGGGCGATCATTCGATCAAGAAAGGTTTCGCCGGGATTGGAGGTCACCTTAACTTTGATGTGATCCGAAAGAACCCGAGTGCCACCCGTTACTGCTGAGCGATCGCCGCCAGCCTCGCGAATGACGGGCGCGGATTCGCCGGTTATGGCAGACTCGTCAACTGAAGCTACGCCCTCGATGATCTCGCCATCCGAGGGGATGAATTCACCTGCCGAGACAAGGACCGTATCTCCAGCGCGCAGGTGTGAACTGGGAACTTTTTCGCTCTTGCCATTCACCAGAATGCGATTCGCCACCGTCTCCGCGCGTGCTCGGCGCAGGGTGTCCGCCTGGGCTTTGCCGCGGCCTTCCGCCATGGCCTCAGCGAAGTTAGCGAACAGCACCGTGAACCACAGCCACAGTGTGATCTGCAGATTGAACTTGAAGGCTGTGCCGCCGCGGACCAGCAACACAGTTGTGATTACGCTGCCAATCTCCACCACGAACATGACAGGGTTCCCCATCATCTTGCGCGGGTTAAGTTTCAGGAATGCGTCCCATATGGCACGACGAACGATCTTCCATTCCCAGACAGCCTTTTTCTTGGTCGCCATAAATAATTCTCAGAACGTCTTGCCAGCCATCATCAACAGGTGTTCCAAAATCGGTCCCAGGCTCAAGGCTGGGAAAAAAGTCAGCGCGCCCACAATGATGATCACGCCGACCAGGAGCACGGTGAACAGCGGCGTGGTCACGGGAAAAGTGCCGAGCGATGGCGGCACATAGCGCTTGCGAGCGAGATTGCCGGCAATTGCCAGCATGGGGATGATCATGAAGAAGCGCCCAATCAACATTGTTAAACCACCGGCGGTGTTGTACCAAAGCGTGTTCGTGGTCAGTCCTGCGAAGGCAGAGCCGTTGTTTCCCGCTTGCGATGTAAAGGAGTAGAGGATCTCGCTCAAGCCGTGCGGCCCGGGATTCAGAATGCTCGAAGTGCCGAACGGCTTAATTGCCGAAATCGCCGTGAAAACCAGGATCACCAGCGGAAACACCAGAACTACAAGCATGGCCATCTTCACGTCGTAGGCTTCAATCTTCTTTCCGAGATACTCAGGCGTGCGGCCCACCATAAGTCCGGCGATGAATACCGCCAGCACCACATAAATAAGAATGCCGTACATCCCGGCGCCCACTCCGCCGAAGATCACCTCGCTGAGCATGATGTTCACCAGCGGCACCAACCCGCCGAGCGGCGTGAAGGAATCGTGCCAGCCGTTGATGGCGCCGCAACTTGCGTCCGTGGTGACAGTGGCCCACAAAGCTGTATTGGCGATTCCGAAGCGTACTTCCTTGCCCTCCATATTTCCGCCCGGTTGCAGAGCGTTCACACGCTGGTCAACGCCGCTTGGCAGCAGCGGATTTCCGCGAGCTTCCGCCCAGTACGTGGTGCTCACACCGGCTACAAACAGAACTGCCATGGCCGCCCACACTGCCCAGCCATGCGCTTGTGAGCCCGTCATGCGGCCGAGTGTGTACGTCAAACCGGAAGAAACTGCGAAGATCGAGAACAGTTCAATGAGGTTAGACAATGGTGTCGGATTCTCGAACGGGTGAGCGCTGTTGGCGTTAAAAAAACCGCCGCCGTTCGTGCCCCACTCTTTGATAATTTCCTGTGAAGCTACGGGACCCTGCGCGATCACCTGTTCCGTGACCGTGTCCATCACTGGCTTGCCGTCGGGACCGACCATCGGCTTGCCGTCAGGGCCGGTCTTCTGCACCTGCTGGGGCTCGACGAGTTTCACCGTGTCATAGGGCTTAAGATTTTGAACCACGCCCTGCGAGACCAGGAGCAGCGAGCCAACCAGGCAGAACGGCAGTAAAACCCACAAAGTGCAGCGCACCAGATCAACCCAGAAGTTGCCGATCGTTTCCTTCTCGCGGCGCGCGATGCCTCGAATGAAAGCGATGGCCAGCACGATACCTACGGCGGCAGAAATGAAGTTGTGGTAGGCAAGGCCAGCCATTTGGGTCAAATAGCTCATGGTGGTTTCGCCGCTATAATTCTGCCAGTTGGTATTGGTGGTAAAAGACGCTGCCGTATTGAACGCCAGCGCGGGCGGGACCGCCGCCAGTTTTTGCGGATTGAACGGCAGGAATCCCTGTATACGTTCCATCAAGTACAGGAGCAGCATCGGCACCAGGCTGAATAGCAGCATCGAAACGGCGTACTCCGTCCAGCGCATCTCATGGTTTTCGTCCGCTCCGGTCACGAGGTAGAGCAGGCGCTCGACGGGGCGCAGCACCGGATCCATGAACGTCCTCTCGCGGCTGAAGACGCGCGCCATGAAGATGCCTATGGGTTTGGTGACCGCGAGAACCAGCCCGAAAAAGACAGCGATCTGCAGCCATCCATTCACCGTCATGTCAGAATTTCTCCGGGCGAAGCAGCGCGTATAGCAAGTACACCATCATCAAAGCGCTTACTGTGAGCATGATTGCCGATTCCAGGTGCATAGCGTTTTGATCTCACTTCTCTTTTTCGCAGAAGCGAACGTAGCCAATAGACATGACGAAAAACAGTACCGTCACCGCGACGAAAATAAAATCCTGCATACAACCTCCGAAAAAGCTACGGACGAAATTGTGAATCGAACGTCAAAATCACTCCCAAAATCAAAAGGTTTTGCGTTGCTGTGAGTCGAGCCACGCCCGGACGAACTTCCCCATCGTTGAAGAAGCCACCGCCGGGCCCGCGGGAATCGTCGACCCGATGCTCCAATCGTATGATGGCATTCGCTTGCCGGAATGGAATGCGGTATTCCAGCGTGCTGGTGAAGGCTTTAACCGTCTGCGCGAATCCGGTCCAGCGCCCGTTGCGATCCCATGCAACCTCAGGCCTCACGGTCGCGCTCCAGTGCTTGTTGAAACTCCAGTGCGCCGGCAACTGCGCCGACATCCACAAGGCGCGCGGATTTCCAGCCGTAGCAACTCTTTCTTCTGACACCTGATATTCGAATGCAATCGTAGCCGGGTCGTGCTTCCACTCTGCGATACTGTCAGACAAGAACCGCCAGAACTGAAGTGATGTATCCGACTGGTGTGGCCCGTAGAGCACCGTCTGTTTAAAGGTCGTGTGCTCAGTGGGTTTGAACGCAACTTGGCCGCCGGAACTCGGAACACTGTTGGCGTCAGCCAAATGCCAATAGCCGTTTATCACAAAAAGGGCGGCTGTTAGCTTTTTAGTAAGCGGATATTGAGCGT
Source organism: Terriglobales bacterium (assembly GCA_035651655.1). NCBI lineage: Bacteria > Pseudomonadati > Acidobacteriota > Terriglobia > Terriglobales > Terriglobales bacterium. The sequence continues at coordinate 5,592 of DASRFG010000029.1, read as the reverse complement.
TGACGCCCAACATCAAATAGGGCGTGAAGTCTGCGCCCCAGGGGCGTGTGTAATTGAAGTTGTCCTTGGCATAGAGCGAGTCGTAGCCGATAAAGCTGCTGAAAATTCCACCTTGCAGCGTCAGTCCCTTACCGACTGGTGCCAAGTAGGAAACGTTGGTTGGCCCAAAATGGCGCAGCCACTCGGACCCGGCAAGGTTGGGTGCGGTTGCGGAGAATCCAAACACCCTGGAGTCTTGTCCACCCTGCACAGTCAATTGCAATCCCCAGCGCGATAACTCGGAAGTGTTCTTCTGCACGTATGCGGCGGCCATGTTAAGAATTGGCTCGTCAACCTTGTAAGTCGTGCCTCGGCTGCGAAACAAATGATTTGAAGGGTAATTGAAATCCAACAAGTAGGCGGAGTCCACGAATCCGCCATATTGCCAGGGAGGTAGGGCCGGCGCATTTGCCTGAGTATCTGATTGCGCTCGCAACGAAGTGACCAGCAGGGCGATGGTGCAAATTCCAAGCTGAAGGTGCCGATCTCTGAGACGAGATGATGGCCGAATGAACATTGCCGCGGTCAATTCAATTCAACAACGCCAGGCATAAAAGGGGGATAAAAAGTGCATAAAAGTTTTGTAAAAATCCGGGAGACTCGTTCTGTTCGCAGAAGAATGGCTGGAGGAACGAGCTACTCGCCCGGCTCGAAGCGATAGCCGATCCACGGCTCAGTCAGGATGTAGCGAGGATTACCTTCCGAGGGCTCAATTTTCTTGCGCAAGTGGTTGACGAAGACTCGAGTGTATTCGGGCTGCTCCACGCTGTTTTCGCCCCACACACCCGATAGCAACGCGCGATGAGTCACCACCTTGCCGGGGCGACGTGCCAAATAAACCAGCAGGTCGAACTCTTTCGGAGTCAGGCGCACTTCTTTGCTCCTCACGTGGACAGTGTGCGCTTGCAGGTCGATACGAAAATGCCCGACTGCGATCGGCCCCTGGTCGAGTGCTTGGGTCGGCACTGAGCGCCGCAGGGCCGCGCGCACTCGCGCCAGCAACTCAGGCACGCTGAACGGCTTGGTCACGTAATCGTCAGCGCCGGCATCCAGCGCTTCGACTTTGATCTTGTCTTCGCCTTTTACCGACAAAACTATGATCGGCGTCTGCGACTTCGACCGGATATAGCGGCACAACTCCAGGCCGTCCATGTTGGGCATTCGCAGATCGGTTATTACCAGGTCGGGCGACCACTGTTTGATGGTTTGGACTGCCTCATCGCCATCGGCAGCGGTTCGGATGGCGTATCCGCGAGTGGACAGGGTGGTCTTCAGGACGCGAGTGATTTGCGGCTCGTCATCAACTACGAGGATTTTTCGCTTCTCATCTTCAGGCATTTGCGATGCTCACTTCACCTCTTGGGTTACGATGTGAACATCCACAGGCGGAGCATCGCGCAGGAACTTGTGTATTGCCGAAAGATAGAGGTATCTCCTCCAACCGCTCTGAGCTGAACGTCCAAAGATCACTTGTGTGATGTGATTTTCGCGGACGATTTTTGCGACTTCTTCCGCAACAGTCGTGCCTTTGCCTCGGAGGATCTTGGCCCCAAGGTTCTGGGCAAACTGAATGTTCTGGGCCAGCGTGCGTTGTTCTTCCGGACCTTTATCTCTTCCCACGTCCACATAAATGACGAACAGTTCTGCATCTATCCGATTGGCCATTCGACCTGCGCGCGCGATCAGATATTGCGCGACGGGGTTGGAGCTAATGCAGACGCCAATGCGCTCACGAACGGCAGCGCTGCCCGTGCCTTCCCTGTCGAGATAAGATTCCAGGCTGCGATCCACCGCTTTGGCGACCTGCTGAAGAGCCAGCTCTCGAAGAGCGATGAGATTGCCGGGGCGGAAGAAATGTCCCAGCGCTCTTTCCGCTCGGTCCACCGGGTAGATGTCACCACGCCGCATGCGCGTCTGCAGTGCTTCTGGGGTCAGATCTGCCAAAACAACCTCATTCACCCGCTGCAGCACCCAATCTGGGACCGTTTCGCGGACTGGAACGCCAGTAATGCTTTGGACGAGGGGCGTCAGGCTTTCGATATGCTGCACGTTCATAGTTGAGATGACGTCGATCTTTGCGTCCAGGAGTTCCATAACATCTTCGTAACGCTTACGGTGTTTGCTGCCCTCGATGTTGGTATGGGCCAGTTCATCCACCAGCACAACTTGCGGTTTGCGGGCGAGGATGGCATCCACGTCCATCTCTTCGAAAGACGCACCTTTATATTGCATCTGTCGGCGGGGGACGCTATCCATCCGGGTTGCAAGCTCCGCGACTGCCTTACGTCCGTGGGTCTCTACCACGCCGATCACGACATCCTCGCCACGGCTATGGCGGCGGATCCCCTCGCTGAGCATGTTGTAGGTTTTACCCACGCCCGGGGCGTAGCCCAGGAAGAGCTTGAAGATCCCTCGCTCCTTTGGCGCGGCTGTTTCTTCCAGCCATTGCTCAGGCGTCTTTGGCATTGTGGCTATTCTCGTCGACAGTCGGCACAAATGTCGAATGGAATACAATCATGCGCGTGAAAGACATCCGGCGACCATTATTGCGTTTCGTTGCCGCGGTATCGATAGTTGCCGCAATCGCCTATGTCTATTGGAGGATAATTCATGTCAATCCCACGACCGTGGGATTCACTTTCTTGCTCGCCGTACTCTTAATTTCCGCTACCTGGGGAATGAGGTACGCGATTTTCACGGCTCTGCTTGCGACACTGGCCTACAACTATTTTTTCCTGCCACCATTGTTTCATTTCACTATCGCCGACCCACAAAACTGGGTAGCGCTCCTCACGTTCCTGGCGACCGCAACAATTGCCAGCCAATTATCCGAGCGAGCGCGTCGCGAAGCATTGCAATCGCATCAGCGCCGTCGCGAGCTGGAACGGCTTTACATGTTTAGCCAACAACTCCTGCTTAGCGATAACGTCTTTGGATTGCTGAACAACGTTCCCGGATTCGTGGTGGCGTCTCTCGGAGTAAGCGGCGCCGCTATCTTTCTGGAGAACAAGCAGAAGACTTACTACTCCGACATTGCGGTCCAGTCGCTCATTTCAACGGAACAGTTGAACGCCATCAGCAAGCGCGGGGAACCTGTGCTGGATCGGCAACATAGTACGTGTTTCATGCCGTTGCGGATGGGGGTGCGCTCGATTGGAAGCCTGGGGCTGCTCGGCTGCAGTTTGTCTCGCGAGACGCTGGAGGCAATCGGCAGCCTGGTGGCCATTGCCATAGAGCGCGTGTCAACCATGGAAAAGCTCACAAAAGCCGAGGCCTCGCGGGAAAGCGACCGGCTCCGTTCATTGCTGCTCGACTCCGTAACCCACGAATTCCGGACGCCGCTCACCGCAATCAAAGCGTCCGCGGAGACGCTTCTGTCTGAAGTCGAACTCGACAAGCCGCAGTTGAAAGACCTGGCCACGGTAATCAACGAGGAAAGCGATCGGCTCAATCGCCTGATCGGCGAGGCAACGGAAGTAGCACAATTGGACGCTCATCAGGTCGAGCTTAATTTCCAGCCATATCAGATTCGCGAAGCCGTGGATTCCGCGCTCCAGGACTCCAAGCACGTTCTGGAGAACCATAAGGTGGACGTCTCCATCCCCGATAATCTTCCCCCGGTGCGTATGGACGTGCGGCGTATTGCCGAAGTGCTTGCCCAGTTGCTGGAAAATGCAGGCAAATACTCGCCGCCGGGCACGCCTGTGCACATCACCGCCGAATTGCGCGACAGCCAACTGGTGACCAGCGTGGCCGACCACGGCCCTGGCATTGACGATATTGAACAGTCAATGATTTTTGAGAAGTTCTATCGTGGGCGAAACCAGAGAGTATCCATTCAGGGCACCGGTATGGGATTGGCGATCGCAAAAGCGATTGTCGAACTACACGGAGGCACAATCGGTGTGACTAGCCAGCTAGGCCGGGGATCGGTGTTTTATTTTTCGTTGCCAGTAGCGTGTTAAGGCGCGCTCACTGGGCCCGGCAGAGAAGTTGGCAACCGGCCCTCCTAGTTAGACGGCGATGGAACTGTGGTAACAGCCTCCTTGACTTCCTGAAGCTGATGAAGCTCGCGGAGGGTATTATTCCAGCGGTCGGCGCGCCGTTTGGTGGAGACTGGCGCGTGAAGGTCTTGATAAAATGACAAAATGTTGTCGCGCAATTCTGGGCTGACTGAAGTGAACTTCTTTGCGGCGATTCTATCCAGGAGCGTAGAGTAGGTGTCATCGGTGAGCTTGTACTCCCCGGCCTTGGTCTCATTACCCGTATCGAAGTCGCGATTCACCAGCTTGGTCTTGCCCGCTTTCATCCCAGCCATCAGCAGACGGTAATTATCCAGGGTGTCATTGATGCTTTTCAGGAAAAGGTCCTCGGTTTGGGTATTGGGGAGCTCGAATTCCATGGCTTTAAACGGACCGATTTTGGGGATCAATCGAAATATGAATGCGAGAATTCTTGCGCCCGGACCGGGGGTCCGAAATTTTCTGCCCCACTCCTTTGCATACTGTGCGCGTGAGATGTGGTACAGGAATCTCTTCTTGTTGCGGCCGGGTGTTTCTACAACCGCGTCAGCTGGCTTGATCAACAGCGCGACTCGCGTCATTTCTGGAATGACGCTGCTGATGGCGCGGCGATAAGTGCCTATCGCCAAGTCGACATCGTTAAACATGTCCGACAGCTCCAGGCCGTAATTTTTCTTGAACGCGCGTTCCAGCAAGGGTTTTGAAACTTCGAATCCAATGAAGTCGTGGTACGCGTCAGAGGCGAAGCGGTTTTTTGCCACCTGCGTTACGTCGAAGCCAAACTCAGTGCGGATATGGGCTTTGGGATCTTGGGCGAAAGTGACTGACTCGCCGTACTTCTTCCGCAGCTTGGGGAAACGCAGCGACACTGCATGATTGATGGCGGGATGGCCGCTTACGTCAGAGGCGTAGTGGGCGAGCGCGCCCAAGGCGAAAGCATACTCGTTAAGATCGGCAGACTCTGTGATCAGGGCCTCCACAAAATCGCCGCTGCGCACGTAATGCACAAGGTCGCTGAACTGGCGATTGCCGAATGGGTAGTAGCCCATGTCCTGGATCAGGCAGCCACCATAGGCATAGGCGTGTGCGCGGCGCAGATTCTCCGGCGTCGCATCTGGAAAGCGCTGCAACAGAAGATCGCGTATGGGGTGCTCCCAGAGTAGATCCACGACTTCTTCGTGGGTAAGGACGGAGTAGCTGACGCACAGGGGAGCACTCAAGGCACATACGAAGAAAAGAAGGATACTCACGGTGCGAAGCCAGTGCCGTTGGCTGAGATCTTCATCGCACATAATCGCTTTATCCGCGCGTACCGAAGACCCAACCAGCGCCGGATTTCTCGTGCTGTCCGGCGTTGTTGAGTCGGTCCGAAGTGATGAATTACTGTGGGTCTTTCTGGTCCGCACGCTCTTGCTTTTTCTCCCGGTCACCCCGATCACTTTCTGTAGTGACGGCTTCTTTGATTGCGTGACCGGTTTTCTTGCCTCCCCGGCCGAATCCTTTACCCATTTCCTTACCTGCCGCGATGGGC